>JALOTB010000115.1 GCA_025458165.1 Chromatiaceae bacterium
GTTCCTGCTGTTGCTGCGGGACATGCTGATGTTCGAGGCCGACGAGGACGGCGACCCCCACATCTACCTCGCCGCGGGCATCTTGCCCCACTGGGTGGATGATGGTGAAACCGTTGGGGTGCGCAACGCGTCGACGGTGTTCGCCGCGCCGTTGAGCTACCGACTGACACTCGACCGCACGGCCCGGCGGGTCCAGATCCTGATCGACCAGGCCCCAGCGGGCGTACGCTTCATCTACCCCTGCCGCTTCGGAGAGGTCATCAGCGCGGACGCCGATGGCAGCCTGCTCCCCTTTGAGGGCGACCGCGTAGGCATTCCCCCGGGTACGCAGGCGGTAACCGTCGCCTATCGGTGACGACAGATCGTTGGTCCTCGAATCGCAGGCGGCTCCCCCAGGGCGCCCGCCCGATCGCTGGGATGGCCTGAGCGAGCTTAGGGCGTTCGACGTGATCCAACAGACGCGCCGTGCAGTATGCGAACGCTGCCTCGCGTCCGCTCGACCCGAAGACCAGCGCCGGTCATGCCGGCCCCTTGCGGGCCACGTCCTTGCAGGCCCGCGGCGGCTTCCTGCACCGTGTCCTCCTGAATCCAGTGCTGCAGCATCGCGTGGCGTTCGGCCCGACGCCGTGGGCTCCGGTCCGTCGTCAGGCACGACAGCACCCGGCCCGAGTCCAGCGCCACCACGAGCGTCGTGCCGTGCGCGACCGCCCAGGTGGAGGGGTCGCGCCAGCCCAGGTCGTGGGTCTCGGTCGACGCCCATCGCACGCGGAACACGAGCTCCTCGCGCCGATCCTCTGCGCGCTTCGAGCCGAACGACCTGGAGGCGACCGCGCGCGGAAGCACCTCGAACTCCGTGACCGCTTCCAGGCCGAGCAGGCCGCGATGATCCTCGGCGAACCGGCGCGCTGCCTGATCGTCGCCGATGATGGCCGTGAGGTCGACACCGGCCAGTGCAGCGGGCGGAAACTGCGCCGTTTCCAGTTCGGCTTCGGCCCCCCCGATGCCCCGTCGCACGAACTCCTCGCGCAGCCAGCGCTGCTCCGGTTGCGGCCGGTCGTAGGTCGCAGCCGCAGCCGCGAGGAACGCACGACCGAAGTCGGCGAACGACGCCTCGCCGGGCGGCAGATAGTCGAGCGCACGGATGATCACGCGCGCGACACGGCGGGCCGCCGGCAGGACCAGCTCGGCCAACTCGGCCGGAATCCCACCCCGGTCCCTGCGATGCGCCGCGGCCAGCCGTTTCTCGAACACTGCGTACAGCGCACCCGACAGGACCTGCGACAATCCGTGCAAGTCGGTCGGACCGCGGCGGTTGGGTGTACCGAACTCGTCCGGTCCGTCGTCGGCGGGATCAAGCGTGCGGGTGTTCTTCAGTCGACGCAGGAAGCTGGCGGTCTCGCCATGGCCGGCGCTGCCAAGCCGCGAAGAACATACCGCAAGTCGCCGACTCGATGTAGGCTCTCTCCAATAAGGCGCCCCCGCCGGCCTACGACGCCGTATCTCGATTCAAAGACAACTCTTGGAAAGCTCTGAAGTCGTACGCTGACGCGGGAATCCACCCATTGCGACGCCATCACGAAGGTTACCCGCTGCCGCTGCTGCAAGATGTACTTTGCAACGTGAATGGCTTGGCGGTCATGAGTTGCATGCAAGCCGTTGTGCTTCGCGGCCAGCAGCCGCTTCAGCGTCCTTTGCTGGACATTGCAGCGAAACACCAAGCCTGTATGCCGCCGCCGCTTTGACCCCTAAGCCCACGATGAACGGCCCCCCCGCCGCAGCAGGGGTTCCTCCAGTGGTGTCGGACCCGTTATCGGGATCGGGATCGTTATCGCAAGAAAGAAATAAAGGATTTGGCGAAGCGCACGATGTCGGTCTTGACGACTATCGGGCTTAGTTAGGACAGAAATCCAACAAACCTCCTTCGTCAACGATTGCGTGAAGACCTTCGATAGCATACCAATCAACGGAAATTCGTAATGAACGCGAAACAGCACATTCTAGCGGCAGCGATTCTCGTTGTTCTCTCTGCCTCGGATTCTTCGGTAGCGAACGAGGCTCATAGTATGATTGACAGCATGTCCAACGAAGACAGGAGCAGAACGTTTGCGACGCTATTAAAGACAAGTGGAGAGAATTGTGGCTCCGTGATAAAGACCTACTTCCAGGGCTTCGACACCGACCGCAACGCCTTTTGGAACGTGGCCTGTAATAACAGCAAATCCTACGTCATTATGATCAGTAATGACTCGGCAGGCTCTACCAGAATCCTGAGTTGCGCCGCCTTGAAAGCCGCTAATTCCGGCGAATGCTTCAATAAATTCTAGCAAAACAGGACCGCTATCTAACAAAATTTTCGAGAGGGGCGTTCCGGTGGCAAGCTTAGCTTACTGCGCTTGCGCCCCACTTCAAGCCGGGGGTTAGATGCAACAGGTTGAGGAATTCGTCAGTGGCGCTGTACCTTCGGCAAGCGATACGGGTCGGCCCGTTCCGTTTTAACCTATCGAGATCCGGCATCGGCGTGTCCGCTGGCACACCCGGACTCCGTCTTGGTACCGGTCCGCGGGGCAACTACGTGCACATGGGGCGCGGCGAAAAGTACGGCATTAAGTACTCGCTGCCTCTTTGGATGCTCAGGCTTATTGAGACGTTTGCGTCTTTTGAGAAAGAGCATCCAACCACATCGACGCTTCAGGCATTTCGGTACCAAATTGCGCAGGCATATTGGGAAAAGAAAGACTGGACGAACACACGCAAATGGCTGCAGCTCGTAATTGAAAAGTCGGGGGAGGCCGATAGTTTTTAGAAGGCTCTGTCTGCGTTCGGTGTTGGCCCCGCCGTCCCGCGCGCTGTTTAGGCGGCTTGTCGACCGAGAAGGTACTCGGAAAAGCAACGGGTTCGCGAACGACCGGTTGCTCCAGTGGGGTGTTGCGCAAACCAAACATCCCTGCCAGCAGGCGCTTACTTCCGGTGTGGGTCGTTAGCGGTTATCGGCGGCAAGTCAATGACTTAGGTCAGGGACGGCGAGTGTAAGATTCCTTGACACCTCATCGGAATATCCGGAATGGGTCGGCCTCAGACATCTCCACCGTATCTTCGTCGGCAAGCGCAGCCGAGGAAAGTTTGGCGGTCCGCAGTGGGCCAATCTCAGATGTTCGTGACGAGGTGCTCTTCGAAGCAACACGTTCTCCGCAAACCCGAAGCAGGTAACTACGACGCAGTACGGCTTCGATTCCCGGAGAAACTGGCCGATCGTCTGGATTTTGTCCACGGATGGTCTAAGGTTTCTTGTATCGGCGCCGCGTGGGGGTGGGAGCGAGCGCCTTCTCGTTTGCCGGGGGAGCACGGAGCATGGCAGGCCTTTCCGCGTCGTACATCAACTGGAAGCTGGCGGCCGAGGGCACGACTCAGGCCACCAGGAACCTGATTCTCGATTTCCTCAACCATGCGCCCAATGCCGCGGCCATTGCCGGGATCGAGCCGGTGAGCGGTCCGGTGGTGGACGACAAGACGGAGGGCTACGGTGATCAGGTGCGCGACTACGATATCGGCATCGATGTCGCGCAGCGCATCCTCAACAAGCGCAACAGTCTGGGCGGCTTCACCAGCCTGACACAGCTGGCGGGCATCAGCCACTTCGGCAAGGATAAGCTCAACGATCTGATCTTCTCGTTCAGCCGCGTCGTCCACGCCATCACCGCCATCCAATTCAACTGGAACAGCGCGACCCTCACCAACGACGCGCTCAACATCCGGCGCAGCTACAGCGCGGGCGCGCCATCGCCCTCCTGGCAGAAGGGCGTGTCCTCCACCTACGCGGACTCACCGGCCTGTTACGCGCTCCAGGAGACGCAGGGCAATACCCTGGCGATCCGGGTGGCGCTGAAAGCCAATGGTTTGAGCGGGGCCTATGTGCGTGCCCTCGGCGGCAACCGTCTCGGGCCGGTCAAGGAGCGCTTCGTCTCCTTCACCAGCAGCGGCTCGTCCGGCTACGAGACCTTTGAGCTCGCGAATCCCACTTTCCACGCCCACGGGGTAGACATCGACAACGTGGCCTGGCGCTGGCAATGGCGGGAGAAGCCGGGGGATGCCTGGCGCGAGCTGCTGACGACGCGCCACCGCGTCTTTGTGATCCTGCGGGCGCCGACCCTGCCCTGGGTGCAGTCCGCCGGAAGCACCTCTCAGCCCTGGACCGAGGCGCTGGAGATCGCCTGCAAGTGGGCGCGTGGCGCGACCGATGCGGTCGCGGCGGCGTCCTTGGTCACGGAGCGCTACAACGGCAGCGGGCGGGTGAGCTACGACACGGTTTCCGGCCAGACCATGTACGGCTTGTCCTCGTTCAATCTGACCCAGATGGTCGCCCGCCTCAACGGCGGCATGGGGCTCGGCGAGAAGGTCAACTGCACCGACAGCGCCAACACCGTCTCGACCCTCGCCAACCTCCTCGGCTGTGATCTGTGGCAGAGCCGAATGGGCTGGTCCTTCGATCTCAATCCGCTGATCGCCATCGGCTACCAGAACTGGGCGGTCCCGTTCAACGGCGGCTTCTCCTACCACGAGGTGGCCTGGACTGGCGGCTGTACCGAGAACGACTGCGTCTTCGACGGCTGCCTGCACGTGGATAGCGACGCGGACCCCACCCAGGCACCGCACACCGCGCTGCTGCCGACGAACATGGTGTTCGGCTACTGCACGACAATGAACTACCGGTTGCGGTTGTGTCCGCCCGGCGCCGGAGGCTGCGGCGCCTGTCAACCGCAGCCCGCCACGACGCGCAAGCGCCGCCCCATCATCTAACCGAGCGCAGGAAGCGACATGGCAACACCGACGACTCATCCCCAATACGACCTCGACGCCTGGGCCGAGCAGACCGAGCTCGGGCGCCGGGTGTTCAACTACAACTACCGCATGACCGGCAGCGAGATCCGCGGTTGGGAGCTGGTGAATACCGTCGACATGGCCTCGGAGTCGGGCCTGACCGAGCGCGTCTATCTGTGGGAGAAGAAGGGCAGCGAAGGCCGGCAAGTCATCCGCATCGGCATCACAGAGGCGGATGAGTGGCGCCGCGCCCAGGCCGATCTGCAGAACCGCCTCGTCTTCAGCATGCGCCGCGACATCCCGGGCGGGAAGGGCGGGCTGGCCAGGCTGGGCGATGTGCGCTACGCGGCCTCATCGGAAGACTCGGAGACCATCGCCTCCGCCTACTTCGTGCGCGGCAACCTGAGCATCTCGATCGCCAGCGTCGGGGAGGAGCCGGCGGATGTCTCCGCGGTTGCGAGGAGTCTCGACCGCGCCTTCACAGAGCCGCCGAAGCAGAAGGACCTGGAAGAGAAGCGCGCCGAGGACCGCTCGCCCAAGCCGCGCAAGGTCAAGAAGGGTGAGCGCGCTCTTCTCAAGGAGAGCCTGCCGGAGCCGGTGCTGCGCAACGGCTGGCTCAAGGTCATCGTGCCGGATGGGGAGATCGCGCGGGAGGGTGATGACCTCGTCTTCCGCTCACCGACCGCCGGTACCAAGCGTATCCAAGAGTTTCTGGTCATACAGGAGTAGCAACAGTTTCACGCGACGGGCGGCAAGAAAAACCACAACTGAGAGACGGCGCTGCATCAGGAGCATGCAGCGCTTAGCGAGGGCAGAGACGCGCCGTGGAGGCGCGAGGAGCAGAGGACATGAAAGATGGCATGGTCAAGATCACCATCGATATCTTCAGCGGCCGCGAGAATCCGACCGTCGAATTCGATGGCAAGGAGCTGGAGGACTTGCGCGAGCGCCTGGCGCCGGCCGGCGAAGCGAAGCGGGGCGCCGAGGTGCTCCCGCCGATGCCGACATTGGGCTATCGCGGCCTGGTGGTGGAGCAGGAGGGGATGCCCTTGGAGGGCCTACCCCCCGCCTTCCGCATCGCCGACGGAATGGCCCTGATCGGCGACAAGGCCGCCCGACTCACGGACGTAGAGGTGGAGGACTTCGTTTGCGGCAGCGTGCCGCGCGAGAAGATCGGCGTCGATCTTCCCTTGGAGATCAAACGCTATCGCGAGCTGCGCAACTATCTGCTGCGGGATCGCGTGTGGATCGATCAGAGCAAGATTCCCGACATCGTGTTCGTCAAGGAGGATTGCTCCTGCGCCCCGGTCTACGAGCCCAATTGGTGGAACGTCTCGTCACGGCAGCCGTACAACAACTGCTACAACTACGCCACCAACTATCGGAGCGACACCTTCGCCCAGCCAGGAAAGGCTGCCGGCGCCATGTACGGCTCGCTCACCTGCACCGCCGTCAAGGCGGGGGCGGTGGCGGACGAGCTGATCGCGACCACCAGCAGCCGGTGTCCGAAGGAAGGGCACCTGGTCGCCCTGGTCGTCGCGCCCGGGTGGGACTTTCACTGGTACCGCAAGGGCAAGGACCGCAAGTGGACCCACAAGCCCGGCGGCACGCCGGTGACCAACCTGGACAACAGCGGCAACGTCATCACGGACCCGCGCACCGCCGACCGCGGCCCCTACACGGACTTCTGCTGCTTCATGATCGTCCAGCACGGTCACATTAAGATCAAGTGACCGACGCGGGCGTGATGTGATGGCGTGTTTGGCAATTGCGCTCGTGTTCTCCGGCCGCCCTGATCCCACCTGGGCGGTCGGCGACGCCGACGCCGAGCGGCTACAGGCGTTGTGGGCGGAGATGCAGCCGGCTCAGGCGCCAGAGCCGGCTCATCTGCGGCTCGGATACCGCGGCGTCGAGCTGCGCTGCGAGCCGGATCCCGTGTATTTCGCGTACGGCGGACTGCTGAAGAGTGAGATTGCCGGGGCGGTGGAGTGGCGCTTGGATACAGGCCGAACCTTCGAGCGCTCGCTGCTCTCGACGGCGCCGGACGGTGTGCTGCCCCCGGGCGTTGTCGAGTTCTGAGTCCCGGCACAGGAGTAGGCGGAAGTTTGCATTCGTCATCTGGGAGCGGAGCCTCCGAGAGCATGGGTCAGAAGCCACTGATGAACATGCCTTCGGCGGCCATCCTCGCTATGCTCGCCGGACCGATTATTCCGACTTGGGCGCATTCCGGCCAGGACCGGACCTCCGCGGCAAGACGAACCCGGGACTCTCACGTGACTGTCGCCGGGGATTGCGTCATGAGGCGTTTTGCCGGAAACACCACTCGAACGATGGTCACCGGTTGTCGCAAATCCGTGGACAGCGAGTCGATTTCATGGGCAACATCGGCTACACGTGGGGCTCAGGCAGACCGTTCGGTTGCCGAATCCTCGGACGGTGCGCTTGACTGAAGTTGATCGGCGATGGGAACAAAGAAAGCCCTCTTCAGCATTGGTAGGAGCTTCTTAAAGCTCACCGTGCTGTCTTCTCTGCTTATCGGTTCTGGGGTCGGTCTTTCTGTGGCATTTCTTGAGCTCCCTTATCTTGTCATGTCCGAAATCGACGAGGGTACTGCGAGAAAGCAAAGAGCATTTTTTATTGCATTTCAAGCCGGGTGTGAGCCCGGCGAAGGCGAACTGAGGATCCTTCCGTACCGACACTCACTTGAGTCGCCTGCCGGCTACATTGGGAGCTTTCGCCTAACAGATGGAGTATTCGACTTGGACGGACCGGCAGCGGCAGGCGAAAGTAGCGCCTCAATTCGCAGCGAAACGAACAACCAGAACATTCAAACGACTACGGTTCATGTTGTTGGGGATCTGCCCTGGGTCTCAGTCTCGGTGTATGAGGTCCATGGCGAGGAGATCGTGCCCCTCCGGCTGGGACAGGTTGGATTATGGCTCTTGGGCCCCGCGTTCATTGTTCTTCTGCTTTTGCTGCCCCTTCTGTGGAAGCCGGTAGGACGTATTGCAGAACTGGTTTTTCCGTTGGAAACCCCCAGGGGCAGCCCATCCGGAGGCGCACACCTATAACGACACTCGCCTGGAGGCCGATACTTTACCGCTCCTCATTTCGCTGCCGATCCGGTCGCCGCCGCCAGGTGCGACCGATGCGGTCAACATGTCTCTTACGCGGCGTGTCGGGATATTAGCGCCCGCTGATATTTCGGTCAGCTAGAGTTCTGCAAACGGCCAAAAGCGGTCATCGCAGGGGCGCTTGCCCTCCGCCTCGTCTACACTTCGCCGGCGTCCGCGGTCCTCCGGCAAGATTGTCAATATGGAGCCTGTCCTCAGTTGCCGTAGTGCTGCAACATCGGGACGCGACCCACTGCAGCTGGAAGCACCTTACCGCTTCGGGGCCTCCGCCAACCGCAACCGAAGGACCGCAGTCGCTTTCTAAGGGGCGGGCTCTAAGCTGGAGACCGGACTCGGCCGCTGTCGTTGATCTCATCGAGGAAACTGCGGATTGTGGAAACCTTCGCACACCTGACCAAAGAGGACCTTATCCGACTGCTGCGGGATCTACGGCAGCAGCAGAGCGAGCTCCAATCCCGCGAGATCGAACCCCTGCAGACCCAGGCTCGCGAAACGGCCGACGACCGCGCCTCAAATCTGTATGACGCTGCGCCGGTAGCGTTACTCACGCTCGACCGGGAGGGAACAATCCGCGACCTCAACCTGACCGCGAGCGCGTTGCTCGGCCGGTCACGCAGCGAGTTGCTGGGACAACCTCTTGGTAGGCTGCTCGCCCCCGGCAGTGGGCCAGACCTCGCGGATCACCTGCGCCAGGCATTTGTTTTGGTAGAAACGACGACAGGGCGCCTTCGGCTTCAACCGGACGCGGACAGGCCTGTCCGGCACCTGCGCTTAGATAGCAGGGTCAGTGATGAATGGCACTGACTTAAGATGCTTCAATTCTAAAAACAACAGCTTACGAGAACCTTCACCCGCCGGAGTTCAACGCTGCTTCTTCGGGTGGCCATGCTC
>JALOTB010000190.1 GCA_025458165.1 Chromatiaceae bacterium
GCCCAGGTCCAGGGCTGGCGGCAGCCAGCGGAACCACTCGACCCACTCCTGGTGCAAATCGGAACCTTCGCCGACCTGGCGCAGGAACTCGGCGTGCTGCGCGACGTTCTTCGGGCTGCGCCGGCGCAGGAACTGCCCGGGCGCACGCGGGTCGGGCATCGCGAACCCGATCGCGTTGAACTCGTGGTTGCCCATGATCGCCAGCGCGTGACCCGCGTCGACCATCGCGCGCACGATCGCCAGCACTTTGAGCTGCTCGGGTCCGCGGTCGATCAGGTCGCCAACGAAGATGGCCATGCGGCCAGCGGGAGGCACCCAGACACCGCCTCGCTCGACGTAGCCCAGCTCCCGCAGGAGGGCCACCAACTTGCCGGCCTGACCGTGGATGTCACCGATCAGGTCGTAGCTCATCGAACTGCTCACCATCTCCTCCAGAGCTTCGTTGCATCACGCCACGAAGTAAGTATCCTATACTTCGACGCACATTGCAACTAACACGCAGCGTGATGACCACATCTGCCCGACCGCCCGTGAAGCAGTACCCGATGCCGTTCACCCGCGTCGAGATCGCCGTGCTGAGCGTGGTCGACGGCCGCCTGTGCGTGCTGCTGGCAAGGCGCGCCGAGGAACCGCACGCCGGGAAGTGGGCGCTGCCCGGTGGGGTGCTGCGCATCGACCTCGACGGGTCGCTGGACGCTGCTGCGCAGCGCGCCAGCTCTGCGCCGTCGGCGGCCCAGGCCGAGACCCGCGGGCTCCTTGGGGCCTAAGCGTGGTTTACCGCACGCTGACGGCGGCAGAGCAGATCGCGCCTGCCCCGGGCAAGCGTGTCGATGAACTGGCTTGGCGGCCAGTGGACGACGCGGTAGCCGACAAGAAGATCGCCTTCGACCACGCCCACCTGATCGAGCAAGCGGTCACCGCGACTCGGGCTGAAGTCAAGGCCCTTAAGCTGCCCTTTGTCCTGTTGCCTAACGAGTTCACCCTCGGGGACCTACAGGCTGCGTGTGAACAGGTTCTGGGCGAGCGACTCGACAAGTCCAGCTTCCGCCGGCGGTTGGCCGCCGCGCCGACGGTGGATCCGGTTCACGGGGCGATGCGCGGGGGCGCGAATCGGCCAGCGCAGCTCTACCGGGCGCCAGCGTCCTAATCGACCAGGGCCACGGTAACGTCAACCCAGTCCGAAATCGAATACCTCGAACGCAGGAGCACCACGATGGCAGAGAAGGCTGTCTCGCGCAAACGCAAGCGACGCTCCCGGTCGGTCAGCCGCGAGCTGATGTCATGCTGGGGCGAGGTCACCGGATGGGACACCAGCCTGTCGGTACTTCCGATGCGCGGGAGCGGTGTGACTCACCTTGAGTCGATGCAGTCGATTGAGATTCGTGGCCGGCTGTGCAGTCCGGTCAAGCGGGTTGACACCTTTCAGATCCTGGCATTCCCGAGGGCGGAGTTGGACAGGTCGAAGGATGGAGCGACATCTGTGGGCAGCATCCTCTCGATGCGATCTGCCCTCGACGCCGCCATGCACCTGACGGATCCTGAGTTCCAGCATCTGCTGACGACAGCGTGCTCGGGAAGACTCGCATCTATCCACCTGTGCTTTCCGCCACCCCGCTACGGTCGCGCCGAGATCGTTTCGGTTTCCTTCAGCACAGCCCCGCCGGAGGTTGACACGGAATAGCGGGTCCGCGGCGTCGACCAACACATAAGAAGTCTGCACGACCTGAATGCCGGTGATGACTTGGTTGAGCATCCATACAAGCGGCGCTGTGTCCTCGTGACGGCTCGTTTCAGTCGTCGGGCAGTCCGTACCTTACCTTCGTACCAACGACCTCGAAGACGGCATTCACCCGTAGCTGCTCCACCAAGCGAGCGGCCTCGTCCGCGTCGAGCTTCGGGCTGAACAGCGAAGCGGCCGACCCGATCAGCGTCTTCATCGTCGCCGGGCGTTGCTTGCCGCGCCGCACGAGGTACTCCATGATGCGGTTGAGCTTGTCTTCGTCGGCGCCGGTTGCGGGCGCCTTAACGACGGGAATGTCCAACACATCGACCCAGCGCGCGACCGCCAACCCGCGGCCCTTGAGGTGCTCGATCAGCGGGTCCATGCCGGTGTCCTTGGCCACCACATGGAAGAAGGCGTCCGGTTCCTGTTTCGACAACTGGCCGAGGTAGTAGGCCATGTGGAAGTCGAGCGCGTTGCGTCCTGTCGAGGTTATCTTGACGATGGACGCGTCGGTGCCTTTACGTTGCATGAGGTCGAGCAGGTCGACCTTCACCTTGGTTTGCTGGGCGCCGAGAAACACCCAAACCCGGAAGGTCTCGGGCGCCAGCGCGTCAGCAACCGCAGGCTGGACGTTTTCGTAGTCGATGAGAACGTGGTTGACGCGCATCGCTCAGCGGGCGTTGCTTTTCGGGGATGCCTGATCGGATCGCACCTGCAGGTCAGCCGGCCACAGGAAGTAGGGGCCATAACGGCTCTTCTCGATGAGCACCGCACCTGCGGCCACCCCGCGCGGCGTGAGGCAATGGGTATCACCCTTCACGCTAAGGTATCCGGCCGCCGTGAGCACGTTCAACATCTCGCCCGCCGACCTCACGCCGTGCTTCGCCGCGAGCTTCGACGTGGACAGCCGCCCCTCGTGGGGGTCATCAGGCAGCGGTACAACGGCGTGTGGTTCGCCGGAGCTCTGTCCGCGGTTCTGCACCTGCGCCGTGGCCGCGGGCAACAACGGAGACGCCGTCTGCAGACCGAACTTCGCGGCCCAGTCGAAGACGATGGGCCGGTGCAGCCGGGCAATATCGTGCGCCAGTTTCTCCAGGGTTTCGGGGCTCACCAGCCTCGCGATGGAGGCCAGCGAGGAGGTGGTTGACTCGGTGTCGATCGACTTCTCCAGCAGTGCTCGGAACTGATCCACCTTGACGATCTGGTCGAGGCCGTCGATCTTCGTCTTCGGACGATTGATCCGCGCGTTCTTGCTGATCAGGACGACGCTGCGAAGGGCCGGCCGCAGCGGCAGGCCCAGACGAGTGGGCAACGGCACCAGTCCGCTGCGCAGTACCGCGTCCAGTAGCGCGACATGCTTGCGGTTCTGCTCGATCGGAGACGGGACGCCGTACGGTCGCCCGCCATACCAGGC
>JALOTB010000044.1 GCA_025458165.1 Chromatiaceae bacterium
ATCATAAGGTCGTCCTCTTGTTGGCACATAACTCGTTGTTCTCACAAGCGTTATGCCAGAGAGGACGACCTTTTTCAACCCCCTGGTGAGATATCCGGGCTAGCTCGACCCTTCTGCCCCCCCGCCCGTGCGTGAGGCGAGGTGCGCGGGCCAGGGCACTGACCAAGTCGGGCTCGGCGGCGCGCGCCGCGTGGCTGGTGTCGGCGGGAGTGCCGCTGACCGATGTCGGGGACCTGCTCGGCCACAGTACCGTTCGGATGACCGAGCGCTACGCGCACCTGGCGCCGGAGCGTGTGCGGTCCGCCGTCGCGGTGCTGGATGAGGTCGCCGCGTCGGGGTTGAGTCACGTTCGACCGAGTCCCGTCGCCGGCTAGTCCCTCGAGGATTTGATCTCAATCGAGAACATGGGACACCAGCCC
Source organism: Chromatiaceae bacterium (assembly GCA_025458165.1). GTDB lineage: Bacteria > Pseudomonadota > Gammaproteobacteria > Chromatiales > Chromatiaceae > JALOTB01. Next base: position 420 of record JALOTB010000044.1, read on the forward strand.
GTCGGCCAGCTTGGGCTCAAACCAGGTGGACTTCGGCGGCATGACCTCGCCCGCGTCGGCCACCGCCATCAGGTCTTCCATACGAGTGGGGTGGAGCGCGAAGGCGACCCGCATGTCGCCGTCGTCCACCCGCTGTTGGAGCCCGGCAAGCCCGCGGATGCCGCCGACGAAGTCGATGCGCTCGTCGCGTCGCGGGTCGACGATGCCGAGGACGGGCTCGATCAGGTTGGTTTGGAGCAGGCTGACGTCGAGCCGCGCGACCGGGTCATCCCAGGGTATGCGCTGCTCATCGAGGGTGAGGCGGTACCAGGTCCCGTCGAGGTACATCCCCATCTCGGCCGGCCGCGCCGGGCTCACCGGCTCCGCGCTCGGCTCGACGCGGAAGGGCACCGCGACGCGGTTCAGGAAAGCTCCGGCATCCAGTCCGTGCAGGTCCTTGATCAGCCGGTTATAGGCCAGGATCTGCATCTGGTTGTGCGGGAAGATCACGGCGAGGAAGTAGTTGTAGGACTCCTCGCCGGTGTGGCCGGCGTTGGACGCTCGACGCGCCGCCGCGACGCGCGAGGCGGCTGCCGAGCGATGGTGGCCGTCGGCCACGTAGAGGGCGTCGAGGGCCTCGAAGGCGTCCGAGAGTCGCCCGATCCGGGCTTCCTCTGCCAGGACCCAGAGCTCGTGGCGCACGTCACCGGCGGCGCGGATGTCGACGGCGGGCTCGGCCTCGGTCGCCGCGGCGAGCATGCCGTCGATCTCGGCGGCGCTGCGGTAGACCAGAAAGACCGGGCCGGTCTGGGCGTTGAGGGCGTCGATCTGCCGCACCCGGTCGTCTTCCTTCACCGGGCGCGTGAACTCGTGCTTCTTGATCCGATCCGCGTCGTAGGCGGCCACCGAGGCCGCCGCCACCAGCCCGGTCTGGGTGTGCGTCCCCATGGTCAGCCGATAGACGTAATAGCGCGGGGCCGGGTCACGCACCAGCACGCCCTCGGCGAGCATGCGCTCCATGTTCTCGCGCGCCGTGGCGTAGACCTCCGGGGCGTAGGGATCGGTGCCCTCGGGCAGGTCGACCTCGGGGCGGGAGACATGCAGGAAGCTCCAGGGCCGGCCCTGGACCATCTGGCGCGCCTCGGCCTCGCTCATCACGTCATAGGGCGGGGCGGCGACCTCGGCGGCGCGGCCGCGCGCTGGGCGAAGGCCAGGAAAGGGTCGGATCAGCGGCATGGGGTCGGTCTCCTGGTTCGCAGGATGGGCGCTCAGCGCGCCGGCGGGGCGTAGAGCAGACCGCCGTCGGTCCACAGGGCATTCAGGCCGCGTTTTATCTTGAGCGGCGAGCCCGAGCCCAGGTTGCGCTCGAACACCTCCGCATAGTTCCCAACCCCTTTGATGACACGGATGCCCCAACCGGGCTCGACTCCGAGCCAGGCGGCGCTCGCCCCCTCGACATCCAGGAGCGAGCGGACCTCCTCGCTGGTCGCCCGCGCCTGCGCCTGCTCGACGTTGGCGGAGTCGATCCCGAGCTCCTCGGCGTTGATCAGGGTGAACAGGGTCCAACGCACGATGTCGTGCCAGGCCGCGTCGCCCTTGCGTACCGCCGGGCTCAGGGGCTCCTTGGAGATCACCTCGGGGAGGATGCGCTGGGCCCGCGGGTCGTCCAGCCCCTGGCGCAGGGCATGGAGCTGAGTCTGGTCGGCGGTCAAGGCGCCGCACTCCCCGGCCAGGTAGGCCGCGTGCGCGGCCGCGAGGTCCGGGAAGGTCTTGAGCTCCAGGGTCATCTGGTGGCGGGCGAAGTAGCGCCGAGCGTTGTCCGGGCCGGTGGTGTCGGCGATGGCGCAGACGCGCTTGCCGCCCAGATCGAGGGTGCTCATCACCTGCTCGTCGCGCGGGACGATGAAGCCCTGGCCATCGAAATACAGCACCCCGACGAAGCTCATCCCCTTGCCCAGGTCGCGCGACAGGGTCCAGGAGGTGTTGCGCGCGAGGAGATCGATGCGGTTCGCGGCCAGGGCATCCAGTCGCTCGGCGTTGCTGAGGGCAATCAGCTCCACCTTCGCCGGGTCGCCCAAGGCCGCCGCGGCGACGGCGCGGCAGAAGTCGACGTCGAGCCCGCTCCAGGCGCCGTCCGGGGCGCGGTAGGAGAGGCCGGGCACCTCGCCATTGACCCCGCAGCGCAGGGTGCCGCGCTCGCGGACCTCGCTCAGGGTGCCGGCCCAGGCCGTCTGCGTCAGGGCGCCGGCCAACACGGCCGTGACAAGCCAGTGCGCTGCAACTCTCATCGACGTTGTCCTCGGGATCGGGAGCGGGTGGCGGCGGATGTCTACCAGGAGAACAGGGCCCATTGGGGGACCCGCTGCTCGACCCGGGCGGGACCGCGCGACCAGGCCATGTCGCCGGAGCCGTCGGGGTCGATCAGGTAGTAGGGCGCGCCGACCCGCGGCGTGATCCGGATCATGTACAGGTTGTTGTTGACCCGGAACTCCTCGACCACCCGGTTCTCACGCTCGCGGATGGTCACCGACGGCTCGATGTCGCTCTCGCGCAGGCTGAGATCGAGGCCGCCGAGGTCACGAGCGAGCGGTGCGCTCGCGAGGAGCGCGAGCAGGGGGAGCAGTGGGCGGGCGTAGGTCATGGGTGGCCGGTTCGTCCGGGGGTTCGCGGGGCGGCGCTATGGTATCAGGAAGCCCCGGCCGAGCGGACGGCGCCGTGGCCGCGGCCGGCGGCCGCGGGTAAGAGCAAGCTCGGGTCGCTCAGCCGCGACCGTGCAGGGCCTTGAGCGGTGGGCGGACCAGCAGGGGGTAGGTGGCAAGCGTCCCCGCAACCCCCAGCAGGAGGGCGCTGCCGAAGACGCCGGTGAGCCAGAGCCCGGGGCTGAAGTCGAGCTCCAGCCCGAACACCTGGCGGGCGAGCACCAGCCCGGTGATCTGGGCGAAGAGCGCGGCGAGCACCCCCGCGAGGAGCCCCGCGGCGGTGAACTCGACCGCAAGACTGCGCAGGAGCTGGGCGCGGCGCGCCCCGAGTGCCCGCAGCACGCCGTGCTCGGCGCGGCGCTCCTCCAGACTCGCCTGGATGCCCGCGTACATCACCAGAATCCCAGCGGCCAGGGTGAACAGGAAGACGTACTCCACCGCCATCACCCCGCGGTCCATGATCCGCCGGACCTGGTCCATCAGGGCGCCGACGTCGAAAAGGGTGACGCTCGGGAAGGCGCGCACCAGCTCGGCGATCCGATCGGCCGCCTCACCCGGGGCGTGGAAGCTGGTGACGTAGGTGGCGAGCTCGCTCCCCAGAAGCGAGGGCGAGGCAATCACGAAAAAGTTGACGTTGAAGCTGTCCCACTGCACCTCGCGCAGGCTGGTGACCGGGGCCTGGATCTCGCGTCCGGAGACCGAGAAGGTCAGGGTATCCCCGAGCTGGATGCCGAGGGTCTCGGCCAGCCCGGCCTCGACCGAGAACTGGGGCGGGCCCTGAGGGTCGCCCCACCAGTCCCCGGCGATGATCCGGTTGTCGGGCTGGGGCTCGTCGGCGAAGCTCAGGTTGAACTCCCGCGCCGCGAGGCGCTGAGCGCGGGGGTTGGCGTAGGCGTCGGGGTCGACCGGCCGGTCGCCGATGGCGGTCAGCCGCCCGCGGATCATCGGGTAGAGTCCGGTGGTCGCGAGCCCCCTGTCCTCCAGGAAGCTGCGCAGGGGCTCGACCTCGTCGGGCTGGATGTTGATCAGGAAGTGATTGGGCGCCCCCTCCGGCAGGCTCTCCTGCCAGGTGCGCAGGAGATCGAGCCGGACCACCGCGAGCAAGAGCAGGGCCAGGATGCCGAGCCCGAATCCGGTGATGGAGAGGAGCGCCCCGGCCGGGCGGCGGGTGAGCGCCGCGAGGCCCAGGCGCCAGATCCCCCGTGCGCGACCGGCGAGACCCCCGATGAGGCGGATCAGCAGGAGCACGGTCACGACCAACGCGATCAGCAGCCCGGCGACCCCGGCGAGGAGCTTCCATGCCAGCTCGGGGTCGCCCGCCTGCCAGAAGACCAGAAGCGCGAGCGCCGCCGCCGCGGCGGCGAAGGCCGCGGCCGCCGGCGCCCTCGGGGTGCCCAGGTCCCGGCGCAGCGCTCGCAGCGGTGAGACCTTAGCGAGCTGCAAGAGCGGCGGGAGCCCGAAGCCGACCAGGGTGATGAGTCCGGTCCCGACCCCAACCGCGAGCGGGCGGAGCGAGGGCGGCGGCAGCTCGGGTCCGAACCAGTCGGCGAGCATCGCGGCCAGGCCGGCCTGGGCGATATAGCCGAGCAGGCTCCCGGCGAGGCTTGCGCCCAGGCCGATCAGCACCAGGCGCAGGACGAAGATGCGCGTCAGTAGGTGCCGGTGGGCCCCCAGGCAGCGCATCACGGCCACCGCGTCGGTCTGGCGCTCGACTAGGCGGCGGGTGGCGAGCGCGATCGCGGCCCCGGCGACCAGCAGGGTCACCAGGGTCGCGAGATGCAGGAAGCGGCTCGCGCGCTCGACGGCGTTGGAGAACTCGGGCCGCGCCTCGCGGGCGTCGATCAGCCCGGCATTGGGGATGGGCTCGGCGGTCACGAAACGCTTGAAGCGCTCGACGGCCGGGAGCTCGCCCGCGACCAGCAGCCGATGACGTACCCGGCTCGCCGGGGTCACCAGCCCGGTCGCCGGTATGTCGGCGGTGTTGATCATCACCCGCGGGGCGAGCTGGAACAGGTTGCCGCCGCGGTCGGGCTCATAGGCGATCACCGCCCCGACGCGGAAGCTCGCCTCGCCGAGCTGGACGGCATCCCCGACGGCGACCCCGAGCAGGTGCACCAGGCGCGGCTCGACCCAGAGCTCGCCGGGCGGCGGCCCGCCGGCCGCGGTCTCCTCCGGGGCGGTGAGATCCGCGCGCACCCGCAGCGCCCCGCGCAGCGGATAGCTCGGGTCCACCGCCTTGACCTGCACGAGGTGAGGCCGGTCACCGGCCATCACCACGCTCGGGAACTCCAGCGTGCGGGCCGTCGCGAGTCCGAGGGCGTGGGCCTCGGCCTCATGGCGCTCGGGGATCGCACCCGAGCCGTCGAGGGCCAGGTCTGCGGCGATCAGCTCGCCGCCCTGGCGCTCCATGGCCCCTTCGATGCGGTCGGTGAAGAAGCCTACCGCGGTGATCGCGGCGACGGTGAGCACCAGGGCGGCGGTGAGCAGATGCAGCTCGCCGCTCTTGTAGTCCTGGCGCAGCAGGCGCAGCCCGATCCGCCAGGCCCGGCCGCCGGCCGTGGGCCGGGCCATCACTGCAGGACCTCCAGCCGTCCGCCGCGCATGGCGAGGCGGCGGTCGCAACGCTCGGCGAGCCGCGGGTCGTGAGTGACCAGGACCAAGGCGGCCTGGGCGTCCTCGCGCAGCGCGAGCAGCAGGTCGATGATCTGCTCACCGGTCGCCTGGTCGAGGTTGCCGGTCGGCTCGTCGGCGAAGAGGATCGCCGGACGCGGCGCGAAGGCGCGGGCGATGGCGACCCGCTGCTGCTCGCCGCCGGAGAGCTGGCGGGGGTAATGGCCGACGCGTGCGGCGAGCCCGACGCGCACCAGGGCATCGGCGGCGGTGCGCTCGGCGTCCGCCGAGCCACTGAGCTCCAGCGGCAGGAGCACGTTCTCGCGCGCGGTCAAGGTCGGCAGGAGCTGGAAGTCCTGGAACACGAACCCGACCTGACCCTCGCGGAGCGCCGCCCGGCCGTCCTCGTCCAGTCCGTTCAGGCTCTTGCCGCAGAGCCAGACCTCGCCGCGGCTCGCGAGGTCCAATCCCGCCAGGAGCCCGAGCAGGGTGGACTTGCCGGAGCCGGAGGCACCCAGGATGGCGACCGCCTCGCCGGCGTGCACCGCGAGCTCGAGGCCGTCGAGGATGGTCAGCCGGCCGGCGGGGCCGTTAACATCCTTGCCCAGTCCCGTCGCACTGGAGACGATTGCGCTCGTGTCTGCCGTCATCTTCCGCCTCTGTCTGCTTGCCGGTCTGTGCGCCCCGGCCCTGTCACTCGCGTCGGAGCCGCCCGTCATCTTGGTCCTCGGCGACAGCCTGAGCGCCGCCTACGGCCTGCCCACCGAGCAGGGCTGGGTCGCGCTCCTTGCCCAGCGGCTGAGCGGCCACGGCCTCCCGCATCAGGTGATCAATGCCAGCGTGTCGGGGGAGACGACCGGAGGGGGTCTGACCCGTTTCCCCGCGCTGCTCGCGCGGTATCATCCCCGGGTGGTGATCGTTCAGCTCGGCGCCAACGACGGGCTGCGCGGCTTGGGTTTCGATCAGATCGGGTCGAATCTGACGCGGCTTATCCGCCTGTCCCAGGAGGCCGACGCCCGCGTGCTGCTGATCGGCCTTCGTCTTCCGCCAAACTACGGTGCGGCCTACACCGAGGGCTTTCAAGCAATCTTCCCGGCGGTAGCGGAGCAGACGGGCGTGCCGCTCGCCCCGAGGCTCCTCGCCGGAGTGGCCGAGGATTGGGGTCTGATGCAGCCTGACGGGCTGCACCCGACCGCCGAGGCCCAGCCGCGGATGCTGGAGAACGTCTGGCCCCACCTGCTCCCGCTGCTGGAGGCGACCCGCGAACCAGGGGGGGCCTGAACGACCCGGGGCGTCGCACCAGGGCGGAGGGCGCTACAATCCGGCGCGCTCGCGCCCACCTCAGGATCTCGGGGCGCGCGCTCGGGTCTCACCTTGGTCAACGGCCGCCGCCCGGCCAGCGCATCCGCCAGCTCAAGAGGACGCCGCCATGCCCCAGGTCACCATCGTCGGCTCTGGATTTGCCGCCCTGACCGCGGTTCAGGTCCTTAAGGAGGCCGGGCCGGACACCCGCATCACGGTGGTGAGCCCGAGACCCGAGTTCATCTACTACCCAGGGCTGATCTGGATCCCGCCGGGGCTGCGCAGCGCCGAGGATCTCCGCATCCCGCTCAAGACCTTCTTCGGCCGCATGGGGGTGACCCACCGAGCCGCCGAGGCCACGGGGCTGCGCGAGGGCGGACGGGTGCTGGAGACCACCGACGGCGAAGTGGGCAACGACGGGCTCCTGATCGCCTCGGGCGGGCGCTTCCTCAAGAAGCTCGCGGGGATCGAGCATGCCATCACCCCCTGCGAGGGGATCGCCGCCGCCGAGCGTATCCGCGACCGCCTGCGGGAGATGGAGGGCGGCACCATCGTTATGGGCTTCGCCGGCAACCCCCAGGAGCCGCAGGCCATGCGTGGCGGGCCGATCTTCGAGCTCCTCTTCGGCACCGACCAGCTCCTGCGCAAGGAGGGACGGCGCGAGCGCTTCCGCCTGGTCTTCTTCACCCCGGCCGAGAAGCCCGGCAACCGCCTCGGGCCCAAGGCGGTCGAGAGCCTGATGAAGGAGATGCGCAACAAGGGGATCGAGACCCACCTTGGCCACAAGCTCAAGGGCTTCACCGAGCGCCAGGTCCTGACCGAGGGCGGCGACATCGACGCCGACCTGATCCTCTTCATGCCCGGCATGACCGGCAACCTCTGGTTCGACAACACCGAGCTGCCGCGCTCGCCGGGCGGGCTCATTCAGGCCGACGCCCACTGCCGGGTGCCGGGCTTCGAGCGGGTCTACGTCGCGGGCGACGCCGGTAGCTTCCCCGGACCCGACTGGATGCCCAAGCAGGCCCACATGGCCGATCTGCAGGCCAAGGCCGCGGCCGAGAACCTGCTGATCGAGCTCAAGGGCGGCCAGCCCAGCAAGACCTTCCGCGTCGAGCTCCTCTGCATCGTCGACGCCAACGCTAAGGGGATGCTCGTCGCCCGCACCGAGAAGCGCAACATCGTGCTCCCCTCCACGCGTCTCTTCCACTGGATGAAGCGTGGGTTCGAGTGGTGGTACCTGCGGCAGTATCGCTAGCCGCCCACCCTGCGCGTTGCGGCGACGGCGGGGCGGCCGGCTCGCGCTTACGCCCGTTCGCTCACGCGAGCCAGCGGCCGATGTAGAAGGCGCTCGTGGCGACGCTGGCGCACAGCGCCGTCCCCCAGAGGATGTCGACGACCACGACCTTGATTGGCCAGTTGGGGAGGGTGGCGAGGTTGGTTAGGTCGTAGGTCATGTAGGTGAAGAAGCCGAAGAGCGCCCCATTGATCACCGCCCGCCAGACCGACCCCTCGGCCAGCGCCGGGACGACGGCGAAGTAGAGGATGCCGGCGATGAAGATCAGGTAGAAGACGATCGCCGCCGGCCAGTTGACGGTGGCGCTGAGCAGGTGGGCCAGGTTGTCGCGATAGAAGTCGCGCGCCACCACACCGAGCCACGCGAGGTCGATGACAAAGAAGACGGGGACGGTCAGCAGATAGAGCTTGAGGTGGAACAGGGTCATCTTGGCCTCCGCGGTTGCTGGGACGGGAGTTGGGTCCGCGGGCGGCCAGGGCAAGCCTTCGGTGTCTTTTGGGCGAGGGATCAGGGTCCGCAAATGAAAGCCAATGAGCGCGAATGGGCGGGATTGCCTGCGTCGATCAGGCCCCTTCATCCTGATCCGTAGCGCTGGAAGGTTCGCTTGTGCGGACCATTCGGCCCGGTTCCGCTCAGGGTGTGCTCGGCGACTCGGTGCCCGGACGGGCCAAGTAGGGCAGGGGGTAGAAGGGCCCGAGGTACTCGCGCTGCCACCAGGCCCCGCTCTCCGCCCGCTCCGCGGGGGTTGAGAACCGGTAGCGGAAGACCTGCACCCGGAGCATGCGCGGCGGGGCGCCATCGAGCGGTGCGCGGGCGAGCAGCGCGGTCACGCTGGGCGAGCCCTCCAGGACCCGTTCCATGAACCGCTCGAACCAGTCGAAGAAGACCGGGCTCATCGGCACGAACCAGAGCGTCCAGTCGACCCGCGGGTGGTGCGGGACGCTGAAGACCGGGGCCTGGGCGGGGTCGTCCGGCCGGTAGCGGAAGTCGAGCGGCTCCCAGCGCTCGCCGTCGGCGGAGACGTCGATCTGCAGCTCGATACGCTGCGTCTCGATCTTGGGGAAGACGTGGTAGCGGTTGGCGATGCGCAGCGGCGCGAGCCACTGCGCCCAGCCGCTTAGAACCGGGAGCGAGCCGCCGCGGATCAGCTCGGAGGCGGTAATCAGGCTGGTGGGGACGATGATCAGCGCGACCGAGAGGATCAGGATGCCGGCCGCCCGGCTCGGCCTATCCGGCAGCAGCCTGCCTCCCTTGGCAAGCCGCGCCCAGCTCGCCGGCACCACGCGCGCGACGGCGCGGTCGTCGAACAGGAACAGACACAGGACAATCGTCAGCAGATTGAAGAAGTTGTGGTTGCTGGTCAGGATGATCAGCACCTGCCAGAGGATGGTCACCCAGGCGGCGAAGAAGCGCCAGCGCCGCGGCAGGAACATCAGGAAGGGCACCAGGATCTCGACGACCAGGGTCGCCCCGGTCCCGAACCGCAGTAGCCAGTCGGGGAGCTGGTGAGCGTACCAGGAGCCGACATGGGGCAGGGGCTGGGTCTCGAAGTAATGGCTCAGCGCGGTGAGCCCGAGCCAGCTCGGATCGCCGCTCAGGAGCTTGGAGATCCCGGAGAGGAAGCGCAGCCGAAACAGCAGCCAGCGGAAGAGCCAGACCACGAGGCGCGAGCCGCCGGGTAGGAAGATCGCCAGGAATCCGGTCTCGAGCAGCAGGTAGTCCCACTGGAAGTTGGTGAAGACCTGTCCGGCGTGGTAGAGCGACAGGTAGAGGACGTAGAGCAGGATCAGGACCGCCCGCTCCCAGCGTGCGGCGAGGAGCAATAGGGACAATGCGCAGCCGCCCCAGGCGGCGGCGAGCAGCGCAGCGTCGCCGTAGGCGAGCCAGAACAGGGACGGGTAGGACAGCAAGCGCTGCCAGCCGCCGAGCGCGGCGGCGTCACCCAACTGCTCGGTGATGGGGTAGATCCCGTTGCTGCCGGCGAGCGCCAGGATCTGGACAGCGAGCGAGGCAAAGGCCGCGAGGTAGATCAGCGCGAGCAGGCGCAGGAAGACCCAGGCGACCAGGCGGTAGTCCGCCGCCCCTGGTGTGAGAAGCCGCGCTGCCAGTGGGTGATTCATCCCAGTCAGAGCATAGCCCACGCCGGCGCGACCGGCCGGCTCGGCCCGGCGTGCTACCATGGCCTGCCCCAGGACGGTGCGAGGGCGAGCCGATGTACATCCTTCTACTCAGCATCCACGGCCTGATTCGCGGCCAGGACCTCGAGCTCGGCCGGGACGCCGACACCGGGGGTCAGACCAAGTACGTGGTCGATCTCGCCCGCGCGCTGGGCGAGCGCGAGGATGTGAGCCAGGTCGATCTGGTGACGCGCCTGGTGGCGGACCCCAAGGTCAGCCCGGACTACTCAGCCCCCATCGAGCCCCTCTCACCAAAGGCTCGCATCGTGCGCATCGAGGCCGGACCCGAGGGCTATATCCCCAAGGAGCAGCTCTGGGATCACCTCGACGGGTTGGTCGACAACCTCCACGACTGGCTGCGCGGGCAGGGGCGCTGGCCGGACCTGATCCACAGCCACTACGCCGACGCAGGCTATGTCGGGGTGCGGCTTGCGAAGCTGCTGGGTGTGCCGCTGGTGCACACCGGGCATTCCCTCGGCCGTGACAAGCGCCAGCGCCTGCTCGCCGCCGGCCTCGACGGCGGGGAGATCGACCGGCGCTACAACATGGTCCGCCGGATCGACGCCGAGGAGGAGACGCTGGCCACCGCCGACCGGGTGATCGCCAGCACGCGCAACGAGATCGAGGAGCAGTACGGGCTCTACGACTACTACCCGCCCGATCGCATGGTCGCCATCCCGCCGGGGACCGATCTCGCGCAGTTCCATCCGCCGGCGCCCGACGACCCCCCCGAGCCTTTCGCCGCCGAGGTCGAGCGCTTCTTCGCCGATCCCGGCAAGCCACTGATCCTGGCCCTCTCGCGCGCCGATCCCCGCAAGAACATCGCCTCCCTGGTGCAAGCGTATGGCGAGTCGCCCGAGCTTCGGGAGCTGGCCAATCTGCTCATCGTCGCCGGCAACCGCGACGACATCCGCGAGCTGGACGAAGGCCCCGCGGGTGTGCTGACCGACATCCTGCTTCAGATCGACGCCTACGATCTCTATGGCCATGTGGCCGTGCCCAAGCATCACCGGGCGGACCAGGTACCCGGGATCTACCGGCTGGGGAACGCCTCGCGCGGGGTCTTCATCAACCCCGCGCTGACCGAGCCCTTCGGGCTTACCCTGCTCGAGGCCGCGGCCAGTGGCCTGCCGCTGGTGGCGACCGAGAACGGCGGTCCGGTCGACATCATCGGCAACTGCCAGAACGGCATCCTGGTCGACCCGCTCGACACCACGGCCATTGCCGATGCCCTCTCGACCATCCTGCGTGACCCCGAGACCTGGCAGCGCTACTCGGAGCACGGCCTCGCCGGGGTACGCGAGCACTACTCCTGGCAGGCCCACGCCGAGACCTACTGCGAGCTCATCGGGCCGCTCCCCCAGCGCCACCAGCCGATCCCGGACACCCGCCCCGTGCGCCGCAGCCTGATCTACCGCGACCGGGCGTTATTCACCGACCTCGACCAGAGCCTGCTTGGCGACCAGGCAGGAGTGGAGCGGTTCGCCGAGGCCATGCGCCGCAACCGCCGCTGCACCAACTTCGGCATCGCCACCGGGCGGCGGCTCGACTCGGCGCTCGCGGTGCTCAAGCGCCACCAAGTGCCGAGCCCGGACGTGCTGATTACCAGCCTCGGGACCCAGATCCACTACACGCCGCAGCTTGTGCCGGATGCCGACTGGGCCGAGCATGTCGATCATCTGTGGAAGCCGGAGGCGGTGCGCCGCGCGCTCGCCGACCTCCCGGGGCTCACCCGCCAGCCCAAGCGTGAGCAGAGCCGGCTCAAGATCTCCTATCTCTACGACGCCTCGGCGGCCCCCTCGGTGGAGGAGATCATCGCGCTGTTGCGCACCCGCGATCTCGCCGCCAACGTGGTTTATTCCTTCGGGCAGTACCTCGATATCATCCCGATCCGCGCGAGCAAGGGGCAGGCCCTGCGCTTTGTCGCCCATCGCTTCGGCATCCCGCTGGAGCACATCCTGGTCGCCGGCGGCTCGGGGGCGGACGAGGACATGATGCGCGGCAATACGCTCGCGGTGGTGGTCGCCAACCGCCACCACGAGGAGCTCTCCCAGCTCGCCGAGCTGGAGCGCGTCTACTTCGCGAGCCAGCCCCATGCCTTCGGCATCCTGGAGGCGATCGAGCACTACGACTTCTTCCGAACCTGCCGGGTGCCGGAAATCGCCCCATGAGCCTGCGCCCGCTGCTCCTCTGCACCGACCTCGACCGTACCCTGATTCCCAACGGGGCCGAGCCCGAATCAGCGGGCGCCCGGGAACGCTTCGGCCGCTTCGTCGCGCACCCGGAGGTGACCCTGGCCTATGTCACCGGGCGGCATCGGGAGCTGGTCGAGGCCGCCATCGTCGAGTATGCGCTGCCGCGTCCGGACTACGTGATCGGCGACGTCGGTACCAGCGTCTATCGGGTGACCGATGGGGCCTGGGAGCCGGTCCGAGAGTGGCAGGCGCGCATCGGCGCGGACTGGGCGGGGACCGATCACGACGGACTGGCCGCGCTGTTTCAAGGTATTCCCGGGCTGCGCCTGCAGGAGCCGCAGAAGCACGGGCCGCTTAAGCTGAGCTACTACGCGGACGCGCACGACGACTCCGAGGCGCTGCTTGCCCTGATGCGCGAGCGGCTGGCCGGCGCCGGCGCGCGGGCGCGGCTCATTTGGAGCATCGACGAGGCCGCCGGCGAGGGGCTGCTGGATGTCCTGCCCGCGAGCGCGAGCAAGTACCACGCGATCGAATTTCTCATGGCGCTGACCGGGCACGATCCGCTGACGACCGTCTTTGCCGGCGACAGCGGCAACGACCTGGAGGTGCTGGCGAGTCCGATCCCATCGGTGCTGGTGGCCAACGGCCATCCCGCCGTCCGGGCCGAGGCCCGTCGGCTGGCGGCGGCAGGCGGACATGCCGACCGGCTCTACGAGGCCAGCGGCGGCTGGGGCGGCATGAACGGCAACTACAGCGCCGGCATCCTGGAGGGCGTCGCGCACTTTCGGGCGGACCTGCTGCCGATGCTTTGATCGGCACTCGGGCCGCGAGACACCAGGAGGTACAAAATGCCAGACAATCCCATCTGCGTCTTCGGCGAGGTCCTGGTCGACCGTTTCCCGGACGGCCACGAGGTCCTCGGCGGGGCCCCGTTCAACGTCGCCTGGCATCTGGCGGCCTTCGGCGAGCGCCCGCTGCTGCTGAGCGCGGTGGGCGCCGACGCGGAGGGCGAGCGCATCCGCGCCGCCATGCGCGACTGGGGCATGGACGAGACCGGCCTGCAGACCGACCCAGAGCATCCGACCGGCGTAGTCGAGGTCTCGCTCGCCCACGGCGAGCCGAGCTACGACATCGTCCCGGACGTCGCCTACGACCACATTCGACCCACCGACGATGCCCTGGGGCACGACCTGCTCTATCACGGGACTCTAGCCCTAAGGGACCCGGACTCGGCGCGAATGCTCAACGCCCTGCGCGACGGGGCGGCGAGTCAGGTCTTTCTGGACGTGAATCTGCGCACCCCCTGGTGGTCGCGCGAGCAGGTCCTGACGCTGGTCGACGCCGCCGATTGGGTCAAGCTGAACCGTGATGAGCTCGCGCTGCTGTCCGCGTCGAGTGAGGGCGATGATGCGGCGAGGGCCGCCGCCTTCCGCGCAGATCATGGGCTCGCCGGGGTGATCCTCACCCTGGGTGCCGAGGGTGCACTCGCTTGCACCTCCGATCAGCCGCCGGTCCGGGTGCAGCCCCCGCCGCGCACCCAGGTGGTCGACGCGGTGGGTGCCGGGGACGCCTTCGCGGCGGTCACCATCCTCGGCATCCGCCGCGGCTGGCCGTTCGCCACCATGCTCTCGCGCGCTCAGACCTTCGCCGCCCGCATCGTCGGGCAGCGCGGGGCGATCGCCGCCGACCGCGCCCTCTACGCCCCCTTCATCGCCGAGTGGGCCTGACCCGGTCCGGCCCTTTTCTCCGACGCTTCTGATACGGATCGACCATGTACGAGCAGGTCTCCCACGCCCTTTTGAACGACGTCCTCGACGAGCTCCGCCCGGAGATCAGCGCCGAGGACCTGCGTCACTTCTACACCCGGCTCGGCGCCAACTTCTACGCCATCCATACCCTCTTCCATCAGCTCTACGGGCGGCGGGAGGACTTCAAGGAGCAGCTCGTACACCTCACCGAGCGGTTGGCCCAGGCCTACATCGATCGACCGGCCGAGCTCAAGCGGCTCGACATGGCCCGCGAGGAGGACCACAACTGGTTCCTGTCGCAGGAATGGGTCGGCATGGCCCTGTACGCGGACGGGTTTGCCGGCGACCTCAAGGGGATGCAGGGGAGGCTGGGCTATCTCAGCGAGCTCGGCGTCAACATGGTCCACGTGATGCCGATCCTGAAGTGCCCGGAGGGGGCCAGCGACGGCGGCTACGCGATCAGCAACTTCCGCGACATCGACCCGCGCGTCGGGGCCCTGAGCGATCTCTGCGAGCTGGCGGCGGCCATGCGCTCGCGCGGGATGCTGCTGACCCTAGATGTGGTGGTGAACCACACCTCCGAGGAGCACCCCTGGGCGCAGCAGGCGCGCGCCGGGGACCCGACCTACCAGGGCTATTACTTCTGTTTCCCCAATCGCGACATCCCCGACATGTTCGAGGAGACCATGCCGGAGATCTTCCCGGAGACCGCTCCCGGCAACTTCACCTGGGACGAGCCGATGGGCCGCTGGGTGATGACGGTCTTCAACTCTTATCAATGGGACCTGAACTACACCAACCCGGCGGTGTTCATCGAGATGGTGGACATCCTGCTGTTCTGGGCCAACCGCGGGGCGGACATCCTGCGCCTGGATGCGGTCGCTTTCCTGTGGAAGAAGATCGGGACGAGCTCGCAGAACGAGCGCGAGGCGCACCTGATCCTGCAGATGATGAAGGACTGCTGCCAGGTGGTCGCCCCCGGGGTGCTCTTCATCGCCGAGGCGATCGTCGCGCCCTCGGAGATCATCAAGTACTTCGGCGAGGACGCGGTGATCGCCAAGGAGTGCGAGATCGCCTACAACGCGACCTTCATGGCGCTCCTGTGGGACGCGGTCGCGACCAAGAACGCGCGGCTGCTGAGCCAGGGGCTCAAGAGCCTGCCGAACAAGCTCGACCGCGCGACCTGGCTCAACTACGTGCGCTGCCACGACGACATCGGTCTCGGCTTCGACGACGCCGACATCCGCGCCTGCGGCTACGAGCCGTACGCCCACCGCCGCTTCCTGGTCGACTGGTTGACGGGGCGCTTCGACGACTCGCCGGCCCGCGGGCGCCCCTTCGGCGTCAACCCCAAGACCGGCGATGCCCGCATCGCCGGGGCCCTTGCCTCGCTGGTCGGGCTGGAGACCGCCCTGGGGCGTGACGACCGCGAGGCGATCGACCGTGCCGTCGACCTCATCCTCACCCTGCACGGCATGATCCTCGCCTTCGGCGGCATCCCGCTCATCTGGTACGGCGATGAGATCGCGACCTTCAACGACGACTCCTTCCTGCAGGACCCGAGCAAGGCGGCCGACTCGCGCTGGGTCCACCGCCCGCGGATCGACTGGGAACGCGCCGAGCGGCGCCACACCCGGGGCACCGCCGAGCAGCGCGTCTTCGACGGCCTGAAGCGCCTGATCGCGGTGCGCAAGACCATCCCCGCCTTCGCCGACTTCAACAACCGCGAGCTGATCGATGTCGACAACCCGCACCTCTTCGCCTTCCTGCGCACCCATCCGACCCTGCAGGGGGAGTCGGTGCTGGTGGTCGCCAACTTCGACGCCGGCCCTCAGTACCTGGATCTCGACAACCTCGGCAGCCGCGGGCGGGTGCGCTTCGGGCTCGGGCCGGTCCAGGACCTGGCCAACCGCGAGTCCCCGGCGGTCTTCAACGGCCGCCTGGTGATCCCGCCCTTCCGCTACTACTGGCTCACCGACCAGCGGCTCGGCGCGGTGCTCTGAAGCCCCGACTTGCGGCCGCTGCCGCGGCTAACCTGCCAACGGCTTGAAGCGCCGCAGCCGCAGGCTGTTGGTGACGACGAAGAGGCTCGACACACTCATGGCCGCGGCGGCGAGCATTGGGTTCAGCAGCCAGCCGGTGAGTGGGTAGAGGAGCCCTGCCGCGAGCGGGATGAGCGCCACGTTGTAGGCGTAGGCCCAGAAGAAGTTCACGCGGATGGTTCGCATCGTCCGCCGCGCCAGCGCGACGGCGTTGGCGCAGGCGGTCAGCTCGCCGGACATTAGGATCAGGTCCCCCGCCTCGACCGCGATGTCGGTCCCGGTGCCGATGGCGATGCCGACGTCGGCCTGGGCGAGCGCCGGGGCGTCGTTGATCCCGTCGCCGACGAAGGCGACCCGGGCTCCGGTCTCCTGCAGGCGCTTGACCTCAGCGGCCTTGGCGTCCGGCAGGACCTCGGCGATGACCCGCTCGATCCCCACCGAGGCGGCCACCGCCTCGGCGGTGCGGCGGTTGTCGCCGGTCAGCATGGCGGTCTTGAGCCCCAGCCCGTGCAGGGCCGCGACGGCCGCTCGGCTGCTCTCTTTGGGCGGGTCGGCGACCGCAAGCAGGGCGAAGAGCCGGCCGTCCGCGGCGGCGAGCACGGGCGTGCCGCCGCGCGCGGCCAGGTCTGCGACGCGCCCGGCGAGGTCGCCGGGGACCTCGATTCCTAGTCGCGCCATGAGCCGATCGGACCCGACGGCGACGGCGCGACCCTCGACCTGGGCTTGGATGCCGTAGCCGGGGATCGCCTCGGCATCCCGTGCTTCGGGGATCGCGAGCCCGCGTGCCTCGGCGGCCTGGACGATGGCCCCGGCGATGGGGTGCTCGCTCGCGCGCTCGACCGCGGCGATCAGGGCCAGACCCTCGGCCTCGTCGAGCTCAAAGGTCTGGAGCTCTGTCAGGGTCGGCCGGCCGAGGGTGATGGTCCCCGTCTTGTCGAGGACCAGGGTGTCGACCCGCGCCAGGGTCTCCAGCGCGGGGCCGCGGCGAAAGAGCGTCCCCATGGCCGCGCCGCGCCCGGTCGCGACCATGATCGCCGTGGGCGTGGCGAGGCCCATGGCGCAGGGGCAGGCGATCAGGAGCACGCTCACCGCCGCGACGAACGCGAAGCGCAGCTCCGGCGGCGGCCCGAGCAGCAGCCAGGCGGCGAAGGTCAGGAGCGCGACCAGGAGCACGATCGGCACGAACACCGCGGCGATGCGGTCCGCCAGGCGCTGGATCGGAGGCTTGCCGGCCTGGGCCTCCTCGACCAGTCGGATGATCTGGGCGAGCAGGGTGTCTGCGCCGACGCGGGTTGCGCGGTAGCGGAAGCTCCCGGTCTGGTTGACCGTCCCGCCGATCACCTCGGCCTCGGGGCCCTTGGCGACTGGGACCGGCTCGCCGCTGATCATCGACTCGTCGACGTAGCTGCGCCCCTCGATGACTACGCCGTCGACCGGGAGACGCTCGCCCGGGCGCACCACGACGGTGTCCCCCGGGACCACGGCCTGGACCGGGATCGCCGCCTCGCCATCCTCGCGCAGGATGCGCGCCTCCTTTGGCTGAAGGCGCACCAGGCGGCGGATCGCCTCCGAGGTACGGCCCTTGGCCAGGGCCTCCAGATACCGCCCGAGCAGGATCAGGGTCACGATGACCGCTGCCGCCTCGAAGTAGAGGTTGGCGGTGCCCGCCGGGAAGAGACCCGGAGCCACCAGGACCAGGGTCGAGTAGATCCAGGCCGCCGAGGCGCCGATCATGACCAGGCTGTTCATGCCGGGCGCGAGGTGTCGCAGCTCCGCCCAGCCCTGCACCAGGAAGCGCCGTCCGGCCCAAAGGAGCACCGGGGTCGCGAGCAGGAGCTCCGCCCAGTGCCAGGCCGCGGCCGGCAGCAGGCGGTGCATCCAGGCCCCGGCGGCGGGGACCATCATCGGCCCCATGCTGATCAGGACCAGCGGCAGGGTGAGCGCCGCGGCGAGCCGCAGGTCGCCCTTCAGATCGGCAAGCTCCCGTGCCTGGCGCTCCTGGCCGGCATCCGGGGCTGCTGCCCCGGCGTCGGCCTCGTAGCCCGCCTCCCGGATCGCCTGGGCGATCCGCTCGACGCTCACCGAGTCCGGCAGGAGCTCCACCGTCGCCGACTCGGTGCCGAGATTCACGGTGGCGCCGATCACCCCAGGCAGGCGACGGATGGCCCGCTCGACCCGGGCGACGCAGGAGGCGCAGGTCATGCCGCGCACGGCGAGCGTCGCGGTGTCGACCACCGGCTCGTAGCCCGCCCCGCGCACCGCCTCGAGCAGGGCAGGGACCTCGGCCTGGTCGAACCGCACCACGGCGGTCTGGGCCGCCAGGTTGACCGTCGCCGAGTCCACACCCGGTTGGCGGGCGATGGCGCGTTCCACCCGCGCGACGCAGGAGGCGCAGGTCATGCCGGATACGCCGATGCGAAGCTCGTGGCTCATGCTCTCCCTCAGCTCGGTACTGTGTAGCTAGACCCGCCGCGGGCCCGTCTGTTCACTCTCGCCCCGAACCGGTCGCGCCGACAAGCCTCGGGGGTCCGGTCGCGACGCGCATGGGTGGGGCCGGTGTAGAATCGCCGGCCTCAGTAGCAGCGGCGTCCGGATCGGCCGAGGCCAGCTCGAGCGCCGGCCGGGCGTCCGCCCAATCAGGGTGAACGGCATGTTGGACCCCCGACTCTTGCGCAGCGATACCGCTTGGGTGGCCGAACAGTTGGCCCGTCGCGGCCTGGTCCTCGATGTCCCCCAGCTCGAGGCCCTAGAAGCGCGGCGCAAGGCGATCCAGGTCCGCACCCAGGAGCTCCAGGGCGAGCGCAACAGCCGTTCCAAGGCGATCGGCAAGGCCAAGGCGGCGGGACAGGACATCGCCCCCCTGCTCGCCGAGGTCACCGACCTCGGGGAGCGGCTCAAGGCGGCCGAGGCCGAACTCGACGCCCTGCAGGAGGAGCTGCGGACCATCGCGCTCGGCCTGCCCAACCTGCCCCACCAGAGCGTCCCCGACGGCCGCGACGAGGCCGACAACCGCGAGGAGCGCCGCTGGGGCGAGCCGCGCGCCTTCGACTTCGATCCCAAGGACCACGTGGACCTGGGGCTCCCGACCGGCTGGATGGACTTCGACGCCGCGGCCAAGCTGGCCGGCGCACGCTTCGTCGTCCTGAGCGGCCCGCTCGCCCGGCTGCACCGGGCGCTGATCCAGCTCATGCTCGACGTGCACACCGCCGAGCACGGCTACACCGAGGTCTATGTCCCCTACCTGGTCAATGCCGACAGCCTCTACGGAACGGGGCAGTTGCCCAAGTTCGAGGCCGATCTCTTCAAGGTCCCGGGCGAGCGCGACTTCTATCTCATCCCCACCGCCGAGGTCCCGGTCACCAATCTGGTGCGCGAGCTGATCGTCGAGGCCGACGACCTGCCGCGCAAGTGGGTCGCCCATACCCCCTGCTTCCGCAGCGAGGCGGGCTCCTACGGCAAGGACACCCGCGGCATGATCCGTCAGCACCAGTTCGAGAAGGTCGAGCTGGTCCAGGCGGTGCGCCCCGAGGACTCTTTCGCCGCGCTGGAGGCCCTCACCGGCCACGCCGAGGCGATCCTCCAGCGCCTCGGACTGCCCTACCGCGTGGTCACGCTCTGCACCGGCGACCTCGGCTTCTCCGCGACCAAGACCTACGACCTAGAGGTCTGGCTGCCGGGGCAGCAGCGCTACCGCGAGATCTCCTCATGCAGCAACTTTGCCGACTTCCAGGCGCGTCGCCTTCAGGCCCGCTGGCGCAACCCCGAGACCGGCAAGCCCGAGCTCCTGCATACCCTGAACGGCTCGGGACTCGCCGTTGGGCGCACCCTGGTCGCGGTGATGGAGAACTACCAGCAGGCCGACGGGCGCATCGGCGTCCCCGAGGCCCTGCGGCCCTACCTGGGCGGGGCGGACCTGCTCTGACGGCCTCTCAGCGCACCAGCGCGATCAGCAGGACGACCAGACCAACGACCAGTGCGAGCGGCAGGATCACCGCCTGCCAATCGCCCGCCTTCGCCTTTGGTCCGTGCTCCTGCCAGTGCTTGAAGGTGGGCCAGAGGAAGAAAAGCATCATCACGAGGATGACCGCCAGCGCGATCTGGAGGAACAGGCTCATCCCTTTGGCTCCTTGCGTCGAATGCTCAAAAAAAAACCCCGGCGCGGGGCCGGGGTCCTGACCGAGTCGGAAGCGGCCCGGCTCAGTCGTCCCCGCTCATGATCCCGAGGATCTGCAGCAGGCTGATGAAGATGTTGAAGATACTGAGATACAGGCCATAGGTGGCCATGATGTAGTTGGTCTCACCGCCGTTCACGATACGACTGGTGTCAAACAAGATGAAGGCGCTCATCAGCAAGATGATCGCGGCGGAAATGGCCAGCGAGAGCGCCGGCATTTGCAGGAAGAGGTTCGCCACAACTGCGATCAACACGACCATCATCCCGGCGAAGACGAACCCGCCGAGGAAGCTGAAGTCGCGCTTGGCGGTCAGGGCGTAGCCGGAGAGCCCGAGGAAGATCAGGCCCGTGCCGCCGAAGGCGGTGGCAATGATCTCCGGTCCTTTGGGCAGGGCGAGATAGGCGGTCAGGATCGATCCCAGGCCGAGCCCGAGGAGACCGGTGATGCCGAAGATCACCCCGATGCCGGCCGACGAGTTGGCCGTGCGCGGCAGGACGAACATGCCCATCAGGATCGCGCCGATGACCGAGACTAGGTACATCCAGCTCGGCAGCGCGAGGGCCATGGAGACTGCCGCCATGACTGCGCTGAAGGCGAGGGTTGCGGATAGCAGCAGGTAGGTGTTCTTCAGCACCTTGTTGGTGGCGACCGCGCGTTCTGCCCCGCGTACGATCGAATAGTCGACATTGGCCATAGACTCATACTCCCCGTTGACGGATGTTGAACTGCGGCGTGAGACCCGCCGAGATTCTTCAGAGTTCCGGGAGGATACCGGAGACCGGCTAAACCGCAAGACGGCTTGGGCTTTGGCGCACTTGCGTCTTGGGTTATCCTCCCGGATCGATCTGCGGCCGGCGGCGCCGGAGTCAAGCGCCCTTTGGCTTCGCCCGCTGCCTTATCGCGTGGTCCGCTGGCAGGTCGGATGATTTTGGAGAGGTGGCTGAGCGGTCGAAAGCGGCGGTCTTGAAAACCGTTGACCCGCAAGGGTCCGGGGGTTCGAATCCCTCCCTCTCCGCCAAACTTCCCGCGGCCAGCAGGGGTCGCGAGCTGCGGCCTGGGCGACCGATGTCGGGGTGAGGGCGATCGGTGAGGATCGCGGGGCCTCTTTCACAGGCGCCGTCGGAGCGGCGAAGCGCCGGTCCATCCCTCGGATTTTTCGAAAGGTTGGCGCTGATTTTCGAATCTCTGGCGAATCCGCGATCGCCCAGTACGGCAGCCCGCCGGGCCTGGTCAGGGGAGCGGTCGCGCCGGTGATCCCGCGGTTGAGCCCGCATCCGACCCTGGGTCCAGGAGAGCGCATGGGAGCGCAGCGATGATCAGAGTCATCCTCGTTGACGATCACGAGCTGGTGCGCGCTGGGATCCGTCGCATCCTGGAGGAGGCCGGCGATATGGAGGTAGTCGGGGAGGCCGCGGAAGGCGACGAGGCCCTGCGCCTCGCCCGCAAGGTGCCGGTCGATGTCGTGCTCATGGACGTCAACATGCCGGGGATGGGCGGGATCGAGGCGACCCGACGCATGGTGCGGCTGCTCCCGGAGGTCAAGGTGATCGCGCTCACCGTGCTCGACGAGGACCCCTTTCCCTCGCACCTCAAAGAGGCCGGTGCGGTCGGTTACCTCACCAAGGGCTGCCCGGCCCGCGAGATGATCGAGGCGGTGCGCACGGTCAACCGCGGCTTCCCCTACGTCGCCTCGAGCGTCGCGCGCAAGCACATGCTCGCCGACTGGCGGGGGCTGGCCGCCACCCCGTTCGAGGGCCTTTCCTCGCGCGAGATGCAGGTCGCCATGATGATCCTCCACGGCCAGCGTACCCAGGAGATCTCCGACACCCTCTCGCTGAGCCCCAAGACGGTAAGCACCTACCGCCAGCGCATCTACGAGAAGCTCAACGTCAAGACCGACGTCGAGCTCACCCGCCTGGCCTACCGCTACAGGCTCATCGCCGACGATAACTGAGCGGTGACCCAGCGCGTCGACGAGTGGTAGACGGTGGACACGCTGCGAGCGTTTTTCGACATCCTCTGGCACTCGTTCCGCAACCTGCTGCCGATCGTCGTGGTAGTGGGTCTGTTCCAGCTCGCCGTGGTCCGCCAGGTCCCGGACGGGCTGATCCCGATCATCGTCGGCCTGCTGGTGGTGGTCTTCGGGGTTGCGGTCTTTCTGCAGGGGCTGGAGCTCGGGATCTTTCCCATCGGCAAGAACCTCTCCAACGAGTTCGCCAAGAAGGGCTCGCTGCCGCTGTTGATGCTGTTCGGGTTTGCGCTCGGCTTTGCCGCCGTGATCGCCGAGCCGGCGCTGATCGCAGTGGCGCACAAGGCCGAGATCATCAGCGAGGGCCGCGTCGATGAGCTGACGCTGCGCCTGCTGGTGGCGGCCTCGGTGGGCGCGGTGGTGGCGGTGGGGGTGCTGCGGACCATACTCGGGCAGCCGCTTCACTGGTACATGATCGTCGGCTATCTCCTGGTGGTCGCCGTCACCTTCTTCGCGCCCGAGGAGATCGTGGGTCTGGCCTATGACTCGGGCGGGGTGACCACCAACATCGTCACCGTGCCCCTGATCGCTGCGCTCGGGATTGGGCTGGCGGTCTCCATTCGCGGCCGCAATCCGCTGACCCACGGCTTCGGGCTGGTGGCGCTCGCGGTGATGGTGCCGATGATCTCCGTGCAGCTCTACGGCATCGTGGTCTATCGGTTTGGCGGTACCGCCGAGCTGGCCGAGCACCAGGCGTATCTGGCCGAGCACGCGGCGCACCCCGGCGGGATCGAGGAGGCGGCGGCCACGCTGGGCGGGGTGCTGCTCGGGATGCTCGCCGAGCTGCTGTGGATGGTGCGCGATGTCCTGCCGATCATCGCCGTTGTGGTGTTCTTTCAGTACCTAGTGATCCGCAAGCCGATCGCGCACGTGGCGCGCGTGGTGAGCGGCTTTCTGCTGGTGATCGTCGGGCTCTATGCCTTCGTGCTGGGCCTGAAGCTCGGACTCTTCCCCATCGGGCAGGGCATGGCGGAACAGCTCATCGCGCTCGGTGCGCCGCTCTACCTGTATCTCTTCGCCTTCGCCATTGGGTTCGCGACCACGCTCGCCGAGCCCGCGCTGATCGCCATCGGACAGAAGGCGGAGGAGGCCGGCAAGGGCAGACTCAACGGCAACCACATCCGCTTGCTGGTCGCACTCGGGGTGGCCATCGGCATCACCGTCGGGGTGCATCGGATCTTGACGGGGGACTCCATTCACTACTACATCATGGCAGGGTACAGCGTCGTGATCCTGCTTACCTGGCTCGCGCCCAAGTACATCGTGCCCCTGGCCTTCGACCTCGGCGGTGTGACCACCTCGGAGGTCACCGTCCCCCTGGTCACCGCCCTGGGGATCGGGCTCGCCAGTCATATCGAGGGGCGTAACGTGCTGATCGACGGTTTCGGCCTGATCGCCTTCGCCTCGCTGTTTCCCATCCTGACGGTGATGCTCTATGCCCTGGTGGCGGAGCGCCTCGCGCAAACGAAAGGGGGTGCCGAGTGAAGTTTTCTGTGCTCGTGGCGATTCTGGCGGAGGAGCTTGAAGAGAAGGCGATCGATATCGCCCGGCGCTCCGGGGCCGGCGGCGTCACCATCCTCGACGCCCGCGGCATCGGCGCGAAGGAGAAGAAAACCTTCTTTGGCCTGACCTACGAGGGCAGCCAATCGGTGCTGATCTTCGTGCTGGAGCGCAAGCTCTCGCTCACCGTGCTCAAGCGCCTCACCGAGGAGCTCGATCTGCGCGTCCACACCAAGGGGGTGGTCTTCACCCTGCCGCTGGAGCACATCGCGGGGATCGATCTCAGCCAGATCCACCAGTTCGAAGAGCGCATCAAGGACGAGATCTAGGAGGCAACAGCATGCTCGTCAAAGACGTGATGATCGATAACGTCGTGCGCGTGTCGCCCTTCGCCACCGTGCGTGAGGCCATGCGCCTGATGAAGACCCACGAGGTCGACTCGCTGGTGGTCGACAAGCGCCACGCCCACGACGCCTACGCGATGATCACCTACACGGACATCCTCCGCGCGATCGTGGCCGAGGAGGGCGACATCGACCTGATCAACGTCTACGACATCTGCACCAAGCCGGCGCTCGCCATCTCCCGCGAGTGGGAGGTCAAGCACGCGGCGCGGCTGATGGCCAAGCTCGGCATCCGCCGGGTCCTGGTCACGGCCAACAACGAGCTGGTCGGCATCATCACTATGAACGACATCGTCGACGCCATCCTCGACCAGCTCGGCGAAGGGCCGTAGGGAGCGGGCCAGTTGAGCGGCAGCGCCGGCCGACGGTTGGCGGTGCTTTCCGCCCCCGCCCGATTCGGAGGCTGACGCCGCCTTTGCGAGGGGTCCAATCCCTTGGAAATGAGGCCCAGGGGGATTCCACCTTGGCGCTTCGGCTCGCGAAACATCCCCCGGGATCGGCTGCCGCAAGGGCGCCTATCGACTTGCGGCAGCCGCTCGTCCCGGCCGCTTGACCATCCCAGGGTCGCCCTTCGCTGCTTAACCCTCCGCCCGTGCCGGTGTCTCCCTAGCCTGGGGTGACTCGCCGCCGTGGAGCCGCTCGCGCAGCCTCTGGAAGACGACATAGAGCATCGGGATCAGGAAGATGCCGATCAGCGAGGCGGCGAGCATGCCGCCGAACACCGCCGTACCGACCGCGCGCTGGCTGGCCTCGCCGGCACCGGTGGCGATGATGAGCGGGACCAGACCGAGGATGAAGGCGAAGCTGGTCATCAGGACGGCGCGGATGCGCATGCGCGCCCCGCTGGTCGCGGCCGCCTCGATCGAGCGGCCGGCGCGCCGCTCGTCCATCGCGAACTCGACGATCAGGATGGCGTTTTTGCTCGCCAGCCCGATCAGGACGACCAGGCCCACCTGGGCGTAGAGGTCGTTCGGCAGCCCCGTCACCCAGAGGGCCGCGAGGGCGCCGAGCACGCCGACCGTGACCGAGAGCAGGACGGCCGCCGGCATCGACCAGCTCTCGTAGAGGCCGACCAGGAAGAGATAGGCGAAGAGCACCGCGAGCCCGAGCACGATTGGTGTCTTGCCCCCGGCCTCGCGCTCCTGGAACGCGGTGCCGGTCCATTCGTAGGCGTAGCCAGAGGGTAGGGTGGTCGCGGAGAGGTCTTCCATCGTATCCAGGGCCTCGCCGGAGCTCCGCCCGGGCGCGGGGCCGCCCTGGACGGTGACGCTGCGGTAGTTGTTGTAGCGCTGCACCAACTGGGGACCGAGGATCAGCTCCGGCTTCATCAGGGCGCGCAGCGGGATCATCTCGCCCTGAGTGTTGCGCACGTGGATGCGGTAGACGTCGCCGAAGGCCTGGCGGTCGTCTTCCTCGCCCTGGACCTTGACCTGCCAGACCCGGCCGAACTTGTTGAAGTCGTTGACGTAGTAGCCGCCCAGCGTGGCTTGAAGCGCGGTGAAGATGTCGTTGACCGCCACCCCCAGCGTCTGCGCCTTGTCGCGGTCGATGTCGAGAAAGACCTGCGGGTTGTTGGTCGCCCAGGTGGAGAAGACCCGCGACAGGCTCGGCTCCTGGTTCGCCGCCAGGACGAGTGCCCGCATGACCGCGGCCAGCTCCTCCGGGGGGCGCCCCTGCAGGTCCTGGAGCTGGTACTCGAAGCCCCCGCTGGTGCCGAGCCCGATGATCGGCGGGAGGTTGAAGGGGATGACCCTGGCGCCCGGGATGCCGGCGGTCTGCGCGGCGAAGCGCTCGATCACGGCATCGGCCTTGAGGTCGGGGCTGGTGCGCTCGGCGAAGGGCTTGAGCCGCCCCAGCAGGAAGGCGCTGTTGGACTGCACCACGCCGTCGAGCAGGCTGTAACCTGGCACCGTCAGCACCCACTCGATCGCCGGCTCGGCCTGGGCGATGCGCTCGACGGCTTGGGCCGCCTCCAGGGTCCGGGTGAGCGAGGCCCCTTGGGGGAGCTGGATCTCCGCCATGAAGGCGCCCTGATCCTCCTGGGGCAGGAAGCCGGTCGGCGTGAGCTTGAACAGCCAGCCGGTCGCGATGCCCACGCCCGCCACCAGCACGAGCACCAGGGCCGAGATACGCACCAGCCGGGCGACCACATAGGCATAGCCGTCGCGCACCCCGTCGATACCGCGCATCACCATCCCCATCAGCCCGCGGCGGTGACCGCTGGGCTTGAGCAGGATGGCGCAGAGGGCGGGGGAGAGGGTGAGCGCGTTGATCGCCGAGATCAGCATCGAGAAGGCGACGACGGCGGCGAACTGCTGGAAGAGCTGGCCGGTGATGCCGGGGATGAAGGCGACTGGCAGAAAGACCGAGAGTAGGACCAGGGTGATGGCGATGATCGGCGCGGTGATCTGTCCCATGGCCTTCTTGGCGGCCTCGCGCGGCGGCAGCCCGTCCTCCTCCATGATGCGCTCGACGTTCTCCACCACCACGATGGCGTCGTCGACCACGATGCCGATCGCCAGCACCACGGCGAGGAGCGAGATGGTGTTGGCCGAGAACCCGATCATCAGCAGGAAGGCGAAGGTGCCGATCAGCGCCACCGGCACCGCAATCAGGGGGATCAAGGTCGCCCGCCAGCTCCCGAGGAAGAGAAAGACCACCAGGATCACCAGGACGAAGGCCTCGAACAGGGTGTGGACCACCTTCTCCAGGCTCGCCTTGACGAAGTCCGTGGTGTCGTAGATCACGGCATAGGCGAGGCCGTCGGGAAAGCGCTCGGCGAGCCGGTCCATGGCGGCCCTGATGCCGTCGGCCACCGCCACGGCATTGGCGCCGGGGGCGAGATAGATGGCCATCGCGGCGGTGTCGCCCCCGTTCAGCCGGCTGACCGAGTCGCGCTGCTTGGAGCCGAGCTCCACCCGCCCGAGGTCCCGCACCCGCACCGTGGAGCCGTCGGGGTTGGCGCGCACCACGATCGACTCGAACTCCGCGGTGTCGGTGAGCCGGCCCTGGGTCTGGAGCGTGATCTGGAACTGGTTGTCCGGCGTCATCGGCTGGGCCCCAATCCGTCCGACCGCCGCCTGGACGTTCTGGCCCTGGATGGCCGCGATCACGTCCGAGGGCGTGAGCCCCAGCGCCGTCAGGCGCTCGGAGCTCAACCAGATGCGCATGCTGTAGTCGAGCGGGCCGAACTGGTAGACCTCGCCCACGCCGGGGACCCGTGCCAGGGTGTCGACCAGGTTGATGGTCGCGTAATTGCTCAGGAACAGGGCATCGTAGCTGCCCTTGGGGGAGTAGAGCGCGACCACCTGAAGCATGGCGGTGGATTTCTTCTTCACCGTCAGCCCCTGGCGCTTGACCTCCTCAGGGAGCTGGGCGGTCGCCTGGTTGACCCGGTTCTGGACGTTGACCGTGTTGATGTCCGGGTCGGTGCCGAGATCGAAGGTGACGGTGAGCGAATAGCTCCCGTCGTTGGCGCTGCTCGACTTCATGTAGAGCATCTTGTCGACGGGAGGCGCCCGGGTAGGACGCCGTCACCGAGACCTGGGGCGGGACGATGTCGGGGAACTGGGCGACCGGGATCTGGGTGATGGCGATCAGCCCGGCGATCGTCAGTACCGTGGAGATGACGATCGAGAGCCGCGGGCGGTCGATGAAGACGTCCGAGATCATGGGGCCTTATCCCCTTCGGCATGCCGCGGCGGCGCCGCGCTCACGGGCTGACCCGGGCGCACCTTCTGGATGCCCTCGACGATCACCAGCTCGCCCTCGGCGAGCCCCTGCTTGACGGCAATGCTCGCCCCCTGGGGCGCCCCGGTCTGGATGCGGCGCACCTGGGCCTTGCCCTCGCCGTCGATGACCAGCACGTAGACACCCTGCTGGTCGATCTGCAGCGCCGCCTGGGGGATGGTGATCCCCATCTGGGGCTTGTCCTGCTGGAGCAGGACGCCGACGAACTGACCGTCGATCAGGACGCCATCCGGGTTGGGGAAGACCGCGCGCACGGTCACGCTGTCGGTGCCCGAATCGGTGGTCACGTCGATGAAGTCGAGCTGGCCCTTGTGCCCGTAGATCGAGTCGTCGGGGAGCCGGGCCAGGACGTCGATGCTCTGCGGCGTTTCCCCCTGAGCGGCCATGTCTCGCCGGGCCATCAGGCGCTCGCGCTGGGTGACCGGAAACTGCACATAGATCGGGTCGGTGCTGACCAGGGTGGCCAGGCTCTCGCTCCCCGGCCCGACCAGGTTGCCGACGCTGTAGCGGGCGAGCCCGATGCGCCCGGCCACCGGCGCCTTGATCTCGGTATAGCTGAGATCCAGCTTGGCCGAGTCCAGCGCGGCTTGGGCCTGGGCGATGCTGGCCTTGGCGATGGACTCGGCCGCGCGCAGCTCATCGACCTTGGCGGCGGCGATGTTCTTCTCGGTGAGCAGGTCCTCGCCGCGCCGCAACTGGGCACGGGCGTTCTCCTCGTCGGCGACGGCCTTGGCGAGATCCGCATCGCGCTCGCTGACCACCGCCTGATACTGCTCCGGCTCGATCTCGAACAGCAGGTCCCCGACCTCGACCTTCTGGCCCTCGGTGAACTTGCGCTCCTTCAGGAAACCCTGCACCCGAGCCCGCAGCTCGACCCGATCGACGGCGGTGACACGACCGACGAAGATCGCCTGCTCGGTCACGGTCTCAAGCCGGGCGGGTGCGGCCACCACCGACGGAGGGGCGACGGCCGCCGCTGGTTGCGCGGAGGGCTTCTCGCCGCAGGCCACGACTAGGGGCAAGGCCAAGAAGGCGAGGGCGAGAAAGACGGGCCTCCGGCGAGCCGGGCCCGAGGGAGGGGCGGAGGAACAGGACGGCGGGCAGATTTGGGGTGAAGGCGCGGGCATGGGGGGACTCTGATCGCGGAGAGGGACGCGCGATTCTAGAACGCCTCCCCCGGCCTTGTATCGTGTTTGCGCTTCACCCGCGCAAAGTATGGATTCAGGACAAGCGAGCGCTTAGGCGCGTCGGGTGGAAGCGCCTGTTGGGCAGACTACGCCTCCGCGTTCCGCTTGAGATTCGCGTCCAGGGCGACCAGGTCCCCGAGAACCCACAGGCTGCGAATCATGCCGCCGCGAGTCGTGAACAGCGCGGCACCTTGCCACTCCAACCGCAGGCCGGTCGCTTTCCATCCCCGCAGCGGACCGACGTGCTTGCCCGAGAAGCGCATGCGCGCGAATGCACAGTCACCCTCGCTCACGCATTCGAGGATGTCGCAGCGATACTCCGCAAGGCTCGCCCGGACGGAACGGACGTAGTCAAGGAAGCGCCCACGGCCGACGCACTCGTCACCGAGCGACCCCCGGAACACGAAGGCCTCGTCCAAGATGGAGTCCGCGGCGGCTACGTCACCTTGATTCCAGATGTGCTCATAGAACGCGCTGACGAGATCCGGAGTGCTCATGCAGCATGCAGCCCGTTCTGTTGTGCGAAATACCCGTTGAGCGATCTTCGGGACCCGAAGAAAGTCAGCATCCCGGCTAGCGATCCGCCGTCAGACGCGAGCTGAATCGGCACCCGGCGGGGGCCGGTGCGGCCTGTCGACGCGGACACCGGCCCAGGCGAACAGTAGCACCCTCGGCGCAGGCGGTCCGTCTCGGACTGGGCGACTACGGAGATGGCCGCGCGCTGTGCGTCTGCCGAGTCGGGGCTCTGCCAGCTACCAGGGGATGGACTCGCCGTGCCGGAAGAAGCCCCCGCTCGGACCGTCGTCCGGCAGGGTCGCGGCCCATACGATGCCGCGGGCCCCTTCCTCCACCGATAGGGTCGCATTTGGGCCGCCCATTTCGGTGCGCACCCAGCCCGGGCAGACCGAGTTGACCTTGACGCCGGTGTCTTGCAGCTCGTCGGCGAGGATCCGGGTCAGGGCATTGAGCGCGGTCTTGGACAGCCGATAGCCTGGGCAGCAGCCGTTCATATCGCTGAGCTGGCCCATCCCGGAGGAGACGTTGACCACGCGGCCGCGGCCCGCCATCAGCGGGATCAGCGCCTGGCAGAGCATCAGCGGGCCCAGGGTGTTGGTCTCGAATCCGCGGCGGACGGTGTCGAGATCGGCGCGGAAGATGCTCGCCGCTTCGCCGCCCGGCTCCGGGTCTGGGAAGATCCCGGCGTTGTTCACCAGGCAGTCGATACGGCCGTGCTCCGCCCGGAGATCATCCGCGAGCCGCCGCACCGAGGCCGGATCGGTCACGTTCAGGGCGTGGAACCGCACATCGGGCCCAAGGGCGGCCAGCCCCTCGGCGGCTGCCCGGCCCTCGGCCTCATGCCGGGCGGTCAGCACCACGCGATAACCACGCTCGGCGAGCTGCCGGCAGGTCTCCAGTCCCAGGCCGCGATAGGCCCCGGTGACGACTGCGATGGGTGGCTGCGTCATTGTCCGCTCCTCCAGGGTTGGATGTTTGTTTCGGGAAAGGTAGTCTCCTGGCGCCCGAGTTCAATCGGGCTCGCTCGCCCGGGTGGCGTCGCGCCCATGGCGTCTTCAGGCCCGGTACTGGAGGTTCGTGGACCACAGCCTCAGCCGCTCGGCGAGCGGGGAGTCGAGGTGGGCCCGCTCGCCCCGTTGCTCCGACCCGAAGAGAAAGCGGAACTGGAGCATGCGTGCGCCATAGGCCAGGCGGCGCCGCTCCAGCCGAACATGGGGGCGGATGTACGGATCGATCTGCGCGAGCATAGCGTCGGGGATGCTCAGCGCCTCGAGCCTTGCCGCGAAGGCGGGGTCGAGCAGCTCGGGCCCCCACAGGGTGATCGACCACAGGAAGTCCTCGGGTCGCAGCGGACCTTCGGCCGGATGAACGACCGATGTCGAGCTGGTCGCACTCGTCACCACGCCGCCCGTCGTTCCGACATCCGCGTAGGCGAAGCGCGCCTGGACCTGCTCCGCGAGCGTGGCCACCAGCTCCCCGACCCTGGCGCCGCGCTCGGCGCGCCGCGCGAGGGTCTGCTCCACGCCACCGGCTGGATCGAAGGGCTCGCCCGTGAACGCACTCTGATCGGCGACCAGTGCGAGCTCGACCATGGCCGGATCATGCCAGGACACACCCGCCTCGTTGCCGGGGTTGTGCAGATCCAGGCTCACGAGAAAGCCGCCGGCGTCGTACAGGGGTAGCGCGGACTCCGCCACCAGCAGCTCGGCGTAGGCGCGACCGGGCGGCATGGGGCGCCCGTTGGGCAGCGTCCGCCCGGCCAACTCACGCAGCCAGGGCCGGCGTCCGGCCGCGCGCTCATCGAGCAGCGCGAGATGCCGCCCGACCCGCTCCGCATCTCCTCCGAGACCCTGCAGAAACGCGGCGACACCCGTTCGCCAATCCGCGCTCGCCGCGACCACAATGACGGCATCCTTGGTCCGACCAGGAAGGGCAAGGGGCATGGGCCGTCCTCTCGACTGCCGTGGTCAGGGGATTGGGCGGGCCCGAGCCTCAACCGGGCGTGCACTTGTCGGGTAGCGGGGTGACGGTAAGGCCAACCGGCCGCCCGATCCTTTAAGACATGTCAAGCGCCAGCACGGAGTCCTCGATGGCCAGCATGAACCGGGGACGCTCCGACCAGTCCGTCCCAGCGAAACTCGTATCCCGCGGCCATCCGATCGCTACTCGATCGCCTCGCGCACCACGCCGTCGACCAGGTCGAAGAGCTTCTGCTCGATGGGGGCCATGTCCTTGCCGGCCAGGGTCTGGCGGCGGAAGGCGACGTAGACCTGATCGGGCTCGGCGGTCAAGACGTAGACGCTGACGACGAGCGGACAGGTGGCGGCATTGCTGGGATCGGCCGCGATCATCTCGTGGGAGAGCAGGGCGCTGCAAAACTCCACGTTGTCCGCCTGGCGGAAGACCTCGTTCGGAAAGCCGAGATCCTTGCCGGTGCGGTTGAGCATCTCGGCGACATGCGCGACGTCCCGCACGATCAGGCCGCGGCCCTCGATGGCCATGGTGATGGCGTCCTTGACGTCTTCGTACTTACCGCTCGCCTTGTAGACGACGGTCGGCGGCTCGGCCAAGGCGCCCGCGGTGAACAACAGGGCAGCGGCCAGACCGAGGAAGGTGCTCGAGTGTTTGTTCATGGGAGCTCCTTTGGTGTGTGTCGAGTCAACCGCCGCGACTTGGGTCGGCCGTGCGGGGCTTGAGAGGTCGATCCACGGTGGCCGGCGGCGTCATCACTATAGTGCCGCCGCGCCCGGCCGAATAGCGTGCGGCGCTTGCTCCCTCACTCCGAACTGTGCAGCACCTGACCCTGTTGATCCTGGACCGAGACCTTGATCGGGATGCCCTGCCGGATGCTGGCGGAGACGACGCAGAAGTCCTCGAACAGCACCTTGCATCGCTCGAAGCGCTTGGACTGCACCAGCTCGTCGGCGACGATCAACTTGACCTCTATCCCGCCGATGCGCAGACGCTTCTGCTCGTTGCGAATCAGGATGCAGGTCGCCTCGGTGCGCAGGCTGTGCCCGGGCGGCTCTTCCTTGGCCAGGCAGTAGAGCAGGCTCGCGCTCAGGCAATTGGCCGCAGCCGCCGCGAGCAGGCGCGAGGCGTTGGGGCCCGAGGCCTCGCCGAGCGGCGGGGGCTCGTCCATCAGCAGGTCGGCGGCCTTCTTCCAGTCGAACTGGACGTTGATCTGGTAGTCCTCGAGCTGGGTGAGATGGATGGTAAAGCGGCCTTCTTCGGACATGGGGACTCCTCGATGGGGTCGGTCAGCGCGCGGATACCGACTGCGCGCGGCGGGGGTTCTTGGGGTCGCGCCGGCCACGGATGGCGGCGGCGCGAATGGAGTCGGAGTCGGCGCTGAGGCGCCAGTCGCCCCAGTGGATCACCGGGCGGTTGCCGATGGGTCCGCGGTAGAGATAGACCCAGGCGCGACCGTAGGCGGTCGGGATCAGCACCCGGTCGTAGAGCTGCGGGTACTCCTCCAGCCGATCGAGGCGGGCGAGACCCGCCGCGTCGACCCGGTAGACCTCGCCTGCGACGGCGGTCGAGCCGCCGCGGGCGAGCCCTGGATAGGCCCCGAGCCGGAACAGGGTGAAGCAGGGCTCGGTGCGGTGGGGACCGAGCAGCTCGGCCCCCGCGAGCAGGCGATGGTTGACCCCGCCGCTGAGCAGGGTGCCGTAGACGAAGACCCGATGGCGCATCAAGGCTCGATCCGCGTCCCCAGCACGTCGAGGAACTTGCGCATCCACTCGGGGTGCGCCGGCCAGGCGGGCGCGGTGACCAGGTTGCCGTCGGCGTGGGCGTTGGAGGCGGTGGCGTTCACCTCGCACCAGGTCGCCCCGGCGCGCTCGACGTCCGGCTTGACGGCGGGGTAGGCGGTGGCGGTGCGCCCCTCCAGCACGCCGGCGGCCACAAGGATCTGCTGGCCGTGACAGATCGAGGCGATCGGCTTGTTGGTCTGGGCGAAGTGGCGCACGATCTCGATCACCCGCGGGTTGAGCCGCAGGTACTCGGGGGCGCGCCCTCCGGGGATCACCAGGGCGTGGTAGGCCGCGGGGTCGACGGCGTCGAAATCGCCGTTGATCGCGAAGTTGTGGCCCGGCTTCTCGCTGTAGGTCTGGTCGCCCTCGAAGTCGTGCACCGCAGTGCGCACGGTCTCACCGGGCTTCTTGCCGGGGCAGACGGCGTGCACCTCGTGACCGACCATGAGCAGCATCTGGAAGGGGACCATCGCCTCGTAGTCCTCGACGAAATCGCCGACCAGCATCAGGATTTTCTTGGTTGCCATGACGAGTCTCCTCGGGTGGTTGGGGCATGAGGGCCGCGCTCAACTATAGCCAATGCCGGCGAGGTCGGTGAACCTGAGGGCGGATGTCGCCGCCCCTGTGGGAGCGGCTTGCAGCCGCGACCTGGGCGATGGGGGCAGTTTGTGCGCGGAGGAAACGAGATGATGGATGAGACACGGCCTGGGATGCGCGAGCGGGCGACGCTCGGGATGCAGCGCGCGGGCGACTGGGTCGCGGCCAACCGTTCGCACTGGCTGCGCGGCCTGCTGATGCTCGGCTTCTTCCTCGTGCTCTGGGTGCTGCGGCTGGTGGTCGCCGTCGCGGCCATCTTCCAGCTCGGCGCGCTGCTCCTCACCGGCGCTCCCAACGATCAGGTGGCCCGCTTTGGGGCCGCGCTAGCCTTCTATACGGCAGAGATCGTCGCCTATCTCACCTGCGCGAGCGACCGGCTGCCATTCCCCTTCGGCCCCTGGCCGCGGGCGGAGTCTATCGAGCCCCGCAATCCTTGGGAGTGAGGGCCTCCTCACCGCGGGGCGGCTCGCGCTGGATCATCCTGTCTCGGCTAGACTTACCGTCGTCGGAGCTTGGAGCCGTGCTACATGACCCCGAAGAGTGCATCCGCCGCTGTGCCCGGCGCTCCTGAGCCGGCCTGGGACGTCGCGCGACTGTTTCCCCCTCAGGGGGTATGGAGCGAGGAGGAGTTCTTGCGGCTGCCCGGAAACCGCGTCGCTGAGCTTGATGACGGGCGCATCGAGGTGCTGGATAGGCCAAGCGAGCTTCATCAGCTACTCGTCGCCTACCTGTACCGAGCGCTCTTGGATTTCGTGAGCGGATCTGGGATGGGTACGGTGCTGTTCGCCCCGTTCCCGATCAAGCTTTGGGACGGCAAGCTCCGCGAGCCAGACTTGGCCTTCATGCGCCGCGAGCACGCCGATCGCCGCCACCAGTCCTACTGGCTCGGCGCCGATCTCGTCATGGAGGTGATGAGTCCCGATGACCCCAAGCGGGACAGCGAGGTCAAGAAGGCCGAGTACGCCCGTGCTGGTGTTCCCGAGTACTGGCTGATCGAGCCGTTGGCAGAGACCGTCACGGTGCTGGTGCTCGACGGCAAGGCGGATCAGTACGCCGTCCATGGCGTCTTTCGTAAGGGGCAAACGGCTGGCTCGCGAGAGCTGCCGGGCTTTGCCGTCGACGTTCAAGCCCTGTTCGCCGCAGCCAACTGACCGCGACTCGGGCTGCCGCGCCGTCTGGCGCGGCGGCTCGTGGACGCCTGCGGAGCCGTCGTCGGTGACGCTCAAGCCACGGCCGCGCGCGTCCCTGCCTCGCCCCGCCGTCGGTAGGCCTTCTCCAATCCCATCACGAGGTAGATGACGAGTCCGACCCCCAGGATCGGGAGCCAGTAGTAGGCGTCGATGGGGTCGGTGTGGAAGAGCTGGTTCATCACCGGAAGGTAGATGAAGGCAAGCTGGGCGAGCATCATCGCGGCGATGCCGGCCCAGATCCAGGGGTTGCTCATGAGCCCGAGGCGGAACATCGACAAGCGCGTCGAACGGCAGTTCAAGAGATAGAAGGACTGCCCCACTGCGAACACGGTCACTGCGATGGTGCGCGCCTGCTCCTCGGTGGCCCCATGCCTCAGGGCCCACTCGAAGAGGCCGAAGGCCCCGACGAGGAGCATCAGCCCGACCAGGACGATGCGCAGGACGAGCTCGCCGCTGAGGATCGGCGAGCCGGGGATGCGCGGCGGGCGGGTCATGAGCCCGGGCTCCTTGGGCTCGAAGGCCAGTGTGAGGCCGAGGAAGACGGCGGTGGTCATGTTGATCCACAGGGCCTGAACCGGCAGCACCGGCAGCGGCTGGGCGAGGAGCACGGCGACCAGGATCACCAGGCCCTGACCGGCGTTGGTGGCGAGGATCCAGGTGATGAATTTGGTCAGGTTGTCGAAGACGCCGCGGCCTTCCTCCACCGCCGCCTCGATGGTCGCGAAGTTGTCGTCGGTGAGCACCATGTCCGAGGCCTCCTTGGCGACCTCGGTGCCGGTGATCCCCATGGCCACGCCGATGTCGGCGCGGCGCAGCGCCGGGGCGTCGTTGACCCCGTCCCCCGTCATGGCCACCACCTCGTTGCGCGCCTGCAGGGCCTCGACCAGGCGGAGCTTCTGCTCCGGGGTGACGCGGGCGAACACGGCCGTGTCACGCACGGCCTCGGTCAGCTCGGCATCGGAGAGGGTGGCGAGCTGCTTGCCGGTGAGTGCCGCGGGAACACCGCCTCCCTTCACCCGCTCGTCGAGGCCGATCTGACCGGCGATCGCGGCCGCGGTGAGTGCGTGATCGCCGGTGATCATCTTCACGCGGATTCCCGCACCGTGGCAGGCCGCGACGGCGCGGATCGCCTCCTCGCGGGGCGGGTCGATCATCCCCTGCAGGCCGATAAAGGTCAGCCCCTCGGCGAGATTCGGGTGGTCTACCGTCTCCTGTCCCGCACGGGCCGGGAGCTGGGCGAACGCGAGCACCCGCAGGCCCTCCTTGGCGAGTGCCTCCACCTGCGCCTGCACGGCGTCGGTGTCGAGCGACCCGACCTCGCCTTGGGCGTCGAGTGCCCCGGTGCAGCGCGGGAGCAACGCCTCGGCCGAGCCCTTGAGATAGATGATGGGTGTCTCTCCGGCATGGAGGGTCGCCATGTACTGGTGCTCGGATTCGAAGGGGACGGAATCCCGCCGAGGCGCGGCCGCCTCGGCATCCTCGGTATCCAGTCCCGCCTTGCGCGCCGCGACCAGGAGCGCCCCCTCGGTGGGGTCGCCCTCGATGCGCCAGGTGCCCTCGGACTCGCGCAGGACCGAGTCGTTGCACAGCAGCCCCGCGCGCAGCAGCGCGACCAGGGCTGGGTGCTCGCCGGGCTCGATCGGCTGCCCGTCCTGTTGCAGCTCGCCCTCGGGGCTGTAGCCGACGCCCGTGACGTCGAACAGCTCCCCCCCGGCCCAGAGTCGCTGGACGGTCATCTCGTTGCGGGTGAGGGTGCCGGTCTTGTCCGAGCAGATCACCGTGGTGCTGCCCAGGGTCTCGACCGCCGGCAGGCGGCGGATGATGGCGTTGCGCTTGGCCATGCGGCCCACGCCGATCGCCAGCGTGATGGTGAGCACCGCGGGCAGGCCCTCGGGGATCATGGCGACGGCGAGCGCGACGGCCGCCATGAACATGTTGACCCAGGACTCCCCGTGCAGCAGCCCGACCAGGAAGGTCAGCGCCGCGAGCGCCAGGATGGCGTAGAGCAGGTAGCGGCTGAAGCGCGCGACCTGGCGGGTCAGCGGGGTGTCGAGCTGCTGGGCGCTGGCGATCAGCTCGGAGATCCGCCCGACCTCGGTCCCGTCGCCGATCGCCGTGACCACGCCGGTCGCGGTCCCGTAGGTCACCAGGGTGGAGGTGTACGCCATGTTGCGCCGGTCGGCGAGCGCCGTGTCGTGATCCAGCGCACCGGCCGCCTTTTCGACCGGGACCGACTCGCCGGTCAGGGCCGACTCGTCGACCTGCAGGTCGCGCACCTTGAGCAGCCGCAGGTCCGCCGGCACCTTGTCGCCCGAGGCGAGCAGGACCAGGTCGCCCGGCACCAGCTCGCGCGCGTCGACACGCTGCTTGCCCCCCGCGCGGACCACAGTGGCCTCGGTGGTGAGCGCCCGGGAGAGGGCGGCCAGCGCGCTCAGGGCCTTGTTCTCCTGCACGAAGCCGATGATCGCGTTGAGCAGGACCACGCCGAAGATTACCGCGGCGTCGACATAGCCGCCCAGGGCGAGCTTGACCAGGATGGCCGCGAGCAGGATGTAGACCAGGGCGTCGTGGAACTGCTCCAGGAAACGCCGCAGGGCGCTCTTCCCCTTGGGTGGGGTGAGTGCATTGGGGCCGAAGCGCTCCTGGCGCTCGCTGACCTCGAAGCGGTCGAGGCCGCGCTCGGCGTTGGTGTCGAGCAGGTCGAGCACCTCCGCGTCCGGGAGGTGGTGCCAGTGTTTCTCGAGCAGGTCTTGCATCGGTCTTTAGCCCTTCGGTAAGAGCCCTGCCGGGCCCGTGCGTTCCCAGCGGGGAGGGGCATCAGCCGGGACGCAGTGTCGCCGGGCGAGCCGTTCAGACCGCCTCAAGCGTCACTGGCGTGACGAACCCCTCGGGTTTCACCGTCAGCACCGAGCGGTCGACGGCGCCGAGCACCTTCTCCGCGGTGTTGCCGATGAAGAATCCCGCGATGCCGGTACGGCAGACCGTCCCCAGCACAAGGAGATCGGTGTGCTCCGCGCGCGCCAGACGGATGATCGCGCGGGCGGCGTCCTCGGAGCGGGGAAAGTGCAGGTGCAGCGGGATGCCATCGAGGTCGAGGCCAGCCAGCAGGCGGCGCACGCGCTCCTGGTAGCGCTCGCGTGCAGCCTTGCGCAGGTTGCGGATCGCGCCGGCGTGCAGATCGCCGCGTACTCTCAGGTAGCCCTCGCCGAACAAAGACCAGGCCTGCACCAAGTGGAGCTCGGCCTGGTCAGAGCGGGCCAGGGATACGGCGAGCTGCAGGATCTTGGGGTTGAGCTGGTCGCGCTCGACATCGGCGGCGCCACCGGAGGTGTCCACCGCGGCCAGGATGCGCGCGAAGCGCTCGCCCTGGGTCGGCTTGAGCACCCAGACGGGGCAGGGACACTTGCGCATCAACTGCAGCGAGGTGCTGCCGAACAGCCGACGGGCGAGCCCGCGCTCGGCCTCGGCGGTGAGCATCACCAGGTCGTGGCCGCCGCGGAGCACCTCGCGGATGACCTCGATGAAGGCCGTTCCGACCGTCACCCTCGGCGTCGCCTCGACGCCGGTCGCGCCCACATACTCGGCCATCGCCCGGCACTGCTCGAGCCGCTCCGCGGCGAGCTCGGCCGCGATCTGCTCCCGCGGCGGTCCGCCGTCCACCAGGAGCTGATCCGACGGCGGCTGCGGCACCACCGACAACAGCGTCACTCGCGCCCCGTTGTCGCGTGCGAGCGAGCGCGCGCGGTCGACCGTCGCCTTGCTCGTGACCTGGGGATCGAAGACCAGCAGGATGTGCTTGAATCGCTTCATCGCCCACCTCCGACGTCGCCGCTCGGGCCGGGCCGGCCACAGGCGCGGACCGTGGACGGGTCCTAGGCCCGGGCGAGGGGGGATGTCTCGCCTTTGCCCGATCGATATCCCCAAGTCTAGAGCTTCGGGGACGGAATCGCCCGCGACCGGGCGGGGTGCCCGGCCGCTCTTGGCAGGTCGCTAACGCCCGCGACCCGCCTCGGTCGCCCCTGGGACCTCGACCAGACGGCCGCTGCGCACATCGTAGATGTAGCCGTAGATGGGGATCTCAGCGGGGACCAGGGGGTGGTTGCGGATGCGCCGTACGTCCTCGACGACGCTCTGCGCGTTGTCCTTGATCGTCAACCAGTCGATGTAGTTGCCCTCGGTGGAGCCCGGGCCCTCCCCCGAGTCGTGCCAACCGCTGGCATCGACGGTCGCCGTCTTCAGGCTGCTCGCGAGCAGCCCGCGCATCACCTCGTCGGTGAAGGTCTCCATGCCGCAGTCGGTGTGGTGGACGACGAACCACTCGCGGGTACCGAGCAGCTTGTAGGAGATCACCAGCGAGATGGCGAAACGGCGCGCCGGTGGCATGGGCAGGTCGCCCTTGTCGAAGCCCGACGCATAGCGGTCGTTGGCGGCAAGGACCTCGTCACGGATCTGACTCATGGGTATCTCCTCCGGTGGTTTCTGTTCGTGGCCCTGATCGGCGTGTGGCCGCCACGGCGGCCAGGGGCGCCGAGGCCCGGGTGCCGGGCCTCGTAGTCAAGGGTAGATCAGTTCCGCGGAGGCGGTCGGTCGGTCAGATCTCAGCGACGACCTTATCGTAGAAGGCGAGGAAGTCGTCGGGGGTCTCGCCCTCGCGCCACTCGATCGCCGCGCGCGGGTGCTGGTTGAGCTGGCCGGTGATGTTGTAGGGGATCATCGGCCCCCACTCGATCTCCTGGCGCAGGGGCAGGACATGATGCTGGATCACCTCGATGATCGGGCGCACGTCGAACTTGGGGTTGCGCAGGAAGCCGAGCAGGAGCTCGGTGTGGCAGTTGCCCGCTCCGCGGCCGAAGCCGTAGATGGTCGAGTCCACCCGGTTGCAGCCCAGGATGATCGCCTCGATGGTGTTGGCGAAGGCGAGCTGAAGGTTGTTGTGGGCGTGGATGCCGATCTCCTTACCCGTCCCGGCCAGCGCCGCGGCGTACTTGTTGTAGAGCAGGTCGATCTGCTCGCGGTAGAGGTGGCCGAAGCTGTCGACGATCACCATGGTGCCGACCGGGGTAGGGGCGATGGCCTCCAGCACCGTCTCGATCTCGGCCTCGGTGAGATTGGAGACTGCCATCAGGTTGGCGCTGGTCTCATAGCCGAGGGCGTGGGCGTGGGCGATCATGTCCACCGCCTCGGAGACCTGGTGGCCGTAGAAGGCGACCCGGATCATGTCGAGCACGCTCTCTCCGGCAGGCAGCAGCTCGGTCTGCCAGTCGCTCTTGCCGGCGTCGGCCATCACCGCAAGCTTCAGCCCCGTCGCGGCCGAGTCGTGGTCGCCGACCACCCGGCGCAGGTCCTCCTCGCGGCAGTGCCGCCAGGGGCCGTACTTGTCCGGCGGGAAGATGCGCGCCGAGTTCTTGTAGCCGATCTCCATGTAGTCGATGCCGGCGTCGATGCACGCCTGGTAAACGGCCCCGACGAAGTCGTCACTGAAGCGGTGGGCATTGACCAGCCCGCCGTCGCGGATGGTGCAGTCCAGCACCTTGAGCTCGGGCCGGTAGGTGATCCAGGGGGCCTTGTCGGACATCGGCGCTCTCCAATCGGTGACATCACTGCGGCATTCTGAGCGCCGGGGCTGACCGCGGCAAGCCGGCGGCCCAGCGGTCTTTGGTCCGTGCGCTCCGGTACACTCCCGCCCAATCCGCTTTTGTCGATCGGGAGGCCCGATGTTCGAGCGTATCCATGCCGCCGGCACGCTGCTGCGGGCGGGCCAGGAGTGGTTCCTGGCCCAGCCCTTGGTCCTGCAGATTCTTATGGGCGCCGCCGCGCTGGCGGTGCTTTGGGTGCTTTGGATTCTGCTGCGCGTCATCTTGGTCGCCTTGCGGGCGGCCTTTCGCGGCCTGTGAGCAGCGGACACCCGTCTCGGTGCCCGCCGATCGGCGACCTACGGGGTCGGGTAGGGACCCCAGCCCGGTCCGCGTCCCATCCCGGGGCCAGAGAGATTGCGCCCGGAGCCGTAGCCGGTGACGCACCCCCGCGGCTGGCGGTAGCCGCCGCAGCCCAAGCCGGTTCCGCGCTGGGCGCGCCACTGATCGAGCTGCGCGCGCTGCTGCGGATCGAGCACCGCGGCAATCGCCGCATGGGTCTGGTCGCGCGAGGTCAGTTGCCCGGCCCGGCGCTGCTCCAGGATGCCCCGGATCTCCTGCTGCTGGGCCTCGGTCAGGTCGAGGCCCGCCGTCATCCACTCGATGCGCCGATCGATGCGCGCGGGGTCGACCTGCATGCCACGCCCCGAGCCCGGGCCGAAGGCCCCTGGGTAGCCGGGGGGATAGCCCAGCCCCGGGCCGCCGCCCCAGCCCAGCGGCTGCGCGAGCGCGCCGCCGGCCGCGGTGGTTAGTGCCAGTGCGATCGCGATCAGGGACTTGTTCATGGGATACCTCCGTCGTGGATTGATCTGCTGAGTCCAGCGGGCGATTCGCCCTGCCGACAACTTCAGGATAGGCGGGCGCGGTGCACCACCCGTGCAGCGATCGTGCAAAGACCGTGGATTCGCGTTTTGGAGGACCTCAGGGGCGGGCATTTTCACCACCCGCAGTAGGCGCTCTCCGGCTGCCGGCCTCGCGGCTCCAGGGGGGGCTGGCGACCGCAGGCGTCGGGGCATGGCGAGATCCGCTCGTGCCCGCGGGCTCACCGCCGCGCTTGGGGAAGCTGTTATGTAGGCCATTCTGGCCAAACATCAGCTCCTGGTGGGGTAGGCGGGGTTGAGCCGAGCGAAACCCAGCACACTTCGGCAGCCCGGCGAAGTGCCAAGGCTGGGTTTCGTTCCTCAACCGAGCCTATGCGCTTCGCTTTCCGGCGGGATGCGCTTCGCTTTCCCGCCTTACGCGACCTCGCAGAGGGGTCCGCCGGGGCTGCGGGGCTGAGCCGGGCACGATCCCGCGGCGGCGATGCGTCGCCCTGCCGGGCAGTCACGGGTCGCAGGGCCGGACGCGCGGGTTAAGCGCCGCCCTTGATCTGCCCCCAGCCCGCTGCGGGACAGCGGCTGGCGTTCCTGCTCACCGCGAACCCGGTCCGCACGATCAAGGACTCCGAGCAGGCCGAAAAGCCCGCGAAGAAGCGCGATACCTGCCGGGTCCCGCTCGTCCGCGAGGATCAGCAACGGGGCTGGTTGGCGCGCAAGCTCGATGGTGCCGCCGAGATCGAGGCGCTCTCGCTCCTCCCGCATCCGCCTTTGTTCTTTCGCCGAGGCAACCGCGCCGGGAAGCTGGTCACCCTGAGCTACGAGGGCATACTCAGGGTGCAGAGTCCAGAACGGCTGCTCGAGCTGATCGAGAATGGCGTGGGGCCGGCGAAGGCGTTCGGCTGCGGCCTCTTGTTGGTGCGCCGATTGAGCTAAAGTGTCCGTCACTGCACTCGGAATACGAGGCCAACCCCATGCAAACCTTCTCCGTCCGGGATCTGCGTGACCGCACTACTGAGGTCGTCCGCGAGGCGCAGTCCGGCAAGCTCTCCGTGGTGACCAAGCATGGCCAGCCTGTATTCGTAGCCGTCCCTTTCGATGAGACCCTTTTGCGCGAGGGCGTCGCCGTCGCGTTGGCCGTCAAGCTCTTCGACGACGAGGCGATCTCCCTGGGGAAGGCGGCTCAGCTTGCCGGTATGAGCTTGTCGGACTTTACGGACACTCTCGGCCGGTTGGGTATCCCGGTTGCGCGGCCGATCTCCGGCGAGCTGGAGCAGGAGCTTGAAACTTTCGGGTAAGGCGGTCGTGACGGACGCGGGTCCGCTCATCGCCTTGGCGCGGGTCTTGGATCTGGCGTCGCTTCCCGCCGTGTTTACCCAGGTGCTCGTAACCCAGACGGTGCTCGACGAGTGCCTCGTCCGAGCGGATCGCCCGGAGACCGGGCCGATCCGCGCGGCCGTGGACGCAGGCTGGTTAGAGCGGGTTGCCGAGGTTTCGCCCCGCGGCGACTGGGGCCTCGGTGCGGGCGAGACCAGCGCCATCGACATCGCCCTGAGTCGCGGGCTAGGCGTTCTCATGGACGACCGCGCGCGTCGGCGAATCGCCAGCCGTTTGGGCATTCCGGCGATCGGTGTCCTTGGTGTCCTGGTCTTGGCGAAACGGGCCGGGATCATCCCGCAAGTGAGTCCGGCGATCGACCGCTTGATCGCCTCCGGCCACTACCTCAAAGGCCCGGTGCTCGCCGAGGCCATCCAGCTTGCCGGCGAGTGACTGCTCGCCTGCCGCCGTCACCTCAGCAACCGAAGCACCATGCTCCCGCCCCTCAAGCCGATCGCCATGAAAGAGCGCATCTCGCTGATCTTCATTGAGCGCGGGGAGATCGACGTGGTGGGTGGTGCCTTTTTCGTCATCGACAAGAACGGTGTCCGCACGCACATTCCCGTCGGCAGCGTCGCCTGCATCATGCTGGAGCCAGGCACCCGTGTATCTCATCGCGCTGCCGCGCTTGCCGCCCGAGTCGGCACACTGCTGGTATGGGTCGGCGAGGCCGGGGTGCGGCTCTATGCCTCCGGCCAGCCCGGCG
The DNA here is from genome assembly GCA_025458165.1 of Chromatiaceae bacterium. Taxonomy (GTDB): domain Bacteria; phylum Pseudomonadota; class Gammaproteobacteria; order Chromatiales; family Chromatiaceae; genus JALOTB01. The sequence continues at coordinate 44,100 of JALOTB010000044.1, forward strand.
GGGCGCGCAGCGGGGTCGGCTGCGTCGAGCGGAACGTAACCCAGCACCCTTCGGCGGCTCGGCGAAGCGCCAAGGCTGGGTTTCGTTGCTCAGCTCAGCCTACCCGTCTTCGCTTTCCGGCGGGATGCGCTTCGCTTTCCCGCCCTACGCGACCTCGAAGGGAGCGGGGATGATCCCGCGGCGGCGATGCGTCGCCCTGCCGGGATCGGTAAGGCTCGCAGGGGAGGGCGGTCGGGTTAAGCGCCGCCCTTGATGTGCCCCCAGGCGGCCAGCGCCTCCTTGCGGCTGGCGTCGAGGTCGACGATGGGGATCGGGTAGTCGCGGCCGAGGGTCAGCCCCGCGGCGCTGAGGACGGCGGGCGGGGCGGCCCAGGGCTGGTGGATGTAGCGGCTGGGCAGACGGGCGAGCTCCGGGCACCAGCGGCAGACGTACTCGCCCTCGGGGTCGAAGCGCTCGCCTTGACGCACCGGGTTGAAGACGCGGAAGTAGGGTGCGGCATCGGCCCCGCAGCCCGCGGTCCATTGCCAGCCCAGCGTGTTGCTGGCGAGGTCGGCGTCGACCAGGGTGTCCCAGAACCAGCGCGCGCCCTCAATCCAGGGCAGGCGCAGGTTCTTGGTGAGCAGCGAGGCGACGACCATGCGCACACGGTTATGCATGAACCCCGTGTGCCAGAGCTCGCGCATTCCCGCATCGACCAGCGGGATGCCGGTGCGCCCGCGCTGCCAGGCGGCGAGTAGCCGGTCGGCGCCCTCAGTGCGCCAAGGGAAGTCGGCGAAGCGCGGGTCGAGTGGGGTCTCGGCGGTGTGCGGGAAGTGGTAGAGGAGGTGATGGGCGAACTCCCGCCAGCCGAGCTCGCGGATCAGCTCGCCGGCGGGTCCCGCGCCGGGGTCATGCCCGGCGGCGCGGGTGAGCGCGAGGACCTGGCGCGGCCCGATCTCGCCGAAGTGCAGGTGCGGCGAGAGGCGCGAGGTTCCGGGTTGGGCCGGGAGGTCGCGCTGGATCGTGTAGCCGTCGACGGGGCCAGAGAGGAATGCCCGCGCCCGCTCCTCGGCGGAGGCCGCGCCGGGCTGCCAGTGCTCGGCGAGACCGGTGTCCCAGCGGATGCGGGGGAGGAGCCCGAGGGCGTCCAGCTCCAGCCTCGCCAGCCCGTCGACCGGCGGCGGCAGCACGGCCGGCGTGGGCCTGGCCTCGATCGCCGCGAGCCGCGGGGCGACCTGACGCCAGAAGGCGCTGAACACGCGGTAGGGGTCGCCGCTGGTGGTGCGGACCTCCCAGGGCTCTAACAGCAGGCCGGCGTTGAAGCTCGCGCACTCATAGCCGTCGGCGCGCAGGGCCTGCTTGATGGCGGCGTCGCGGTGTACCGCCCAGGGGTCGTAGAGCCGGTTCCACAGGACATGTCGCGCGCCGGCCGCCGCCGCGATCCGCCGCAGCTCGGCGAGGCTGTCGCCAGCGGCGATCAGGAGCCGCGAGCCGCGTTGGCGAAGCGACTGCTCGAGTGCCGCGAGACCCTGATGCAGCCACCAGCGGCTGGCGCCGCCCGGCTGCCAGGGCGCCTCCTCGTGCGGGGCGTGGATGTAGACCGGGACGACGCGCTCGGCCAGCTCCGCTGCCCGCGCGAGCGCGGGGTTATCGGCGAGGCGCAGGTCGCGGCGCAGCCAGACGACGGCGGTGATGGTCAAGGGCAGGGGTGCTGGCCGGCCGGTGGGTGCGGGTCGGTGCGGCGCGTCCGCGGACGCGCCGCGCGGTGGGTCAGTTACCGAAGACCTCGGTGAGGAAGGACTGCATCAGGGCCCAGGAGCGCGCGTCGGCCTTTGGATCGTAGGCCAGGGCCTCCATGCCGTAGGCGCCGGCACCGGGGTTGGTGAAGCCATGCTTGGCCCCGCCGTAGCTCACGAGCTGCCAGTCCGCCCCAGCGGCATCCAGGGCCTGCTGGAACGCCATCACCCGCTCCGGCGGGACCATGGCATCCGCGGCGCCGTGGGCGACCAGGACCCGCGCCTTGATGTTGCCCTTTTGGTCGTCGGCGGGCGGCGGCAGCGAGCCGTGGAAGCTCGCCACGCCGTCGAGATCGGCGCCGGCGTAGGCCATCTGCATCACGGTGGCACCGCCGAAGCAGTAGCCGATCGCCGCCAGGCGCTCGCCGTCGACCCGCTCGTGGGCCTTCAAGACATCGAGCCCGGCCAGCGCGCGGCGCTGCCAGGCGTCGACGTTCTCGGTGATCTGCTTGAGCCAGCCGCTGGCCTCGCTGGCGTGCTCGGTGACCTTGTTGTCGCCGTACATGTCGACGGCGAAGGCGACATAGCCGAGCTCGGCGAGCATCTCGGCGCGCTTGCGGGCGTAGTCATTCAAGCCCCACCACTCGTGCACCACGATCACGCCGGGGCGCTTCTCGCTGACGCTGTCGTCGTAGGTGAGGTAGCCGGTGAGCCTGGTGTCGCCGTCCTGGTACTCGACGGTCTCCGTCTTGATCGCCGCGGCCGCGGCGAGGGGGAGGGCGAGCAGCAGGAGCGTCAGGGCGCGAGTCATCATGGGCATGGTGGTTCCTCCGAGTGGTCGTTGGCGGACCGGCAAGACGCATCGGGGGTGGCCGGTCGCTCGCTGGGTCAGCGAGCCTTGATACATGCTGCCGAGCCCTCGCAGTCGCAAGGGCTGTAGGCGAGTCTGGCCCCTCAGCTCAGCAGCAGGATCAGGTTGTAGAGCGCGCCGCCCGCCACCGCGCTGTAGACGTAGAGCCGCCCGAGTGGCAAAAAGGCGATGGGGATGGCGATCAGGGCGGCGAGGCCGAGCGCGGGCCAGGCCAGCAGGCTGGTGATCAATGTGCCGAGCGTCCAGTCCTTCAAGAGCAAGAGCACCAGCCCGCCGCCGAGCGTGATGATCGCCGTGAGGATCAGCCAGCCGAGATACCGGCCCCACCAGCCGAGTAGTCCGAGACCGGCGTGCGAAAGGGTACGGGTCAGGCGTGCCACTTGGTCCTCCTATCTGCCGCCTGCTCTGTATCTTCCCACGAGTGGAGGTGAGGTGAGTTGACCGAGTCCATCGCAGTCGGGTCCCCCGCGCCGGTCGCGGAGGAGCACTCCGGGGACTACTGGGTGCGCCCGGCCGACCTCAGCGACCCGAGTGATGCCGCGGCCGTCGTCGCCCTGCTCGACGCCTATGCCCGCGACCCCATGGGTGACGCGCAAGGGCTGCCGCAGGCGGCTCAGGAGGCGCTGATCCCGGGGCTGCGCGCCTTCCCGGGTTGTCTGGTCCTGCTGGCGGGACGGGGCACGGACGCGGTCGGTCTCGCCGTGTGCTTTCCCGGCTTCTCCACCTTTCGCGCTCGGCCAATCCTCAACATCCACGACCTCGCGGTCCTGCCTGCCCATCGGGGGCAGGGCGTCGGCACCAAGCTCCTCGCCGCGGTCGAGGCCGAGGCGAGGCGGCGCGGCTGCTGCAAGCTCACGCTGGAGGTGCGCGGGGACAACCCGCCGGCGCGGTCGCTCTACGCCCGTTGCGGCTTCGGGCCGGGCAGCAGCGCCGGGGAGCCGGTGCAATCGCTGTTTCTGGAGAAGCGGCTTGCCTGACCCTGACGCGCGTCAGGCGCCGAGGTCGACCAGCACGCGCCCGTGGGTCTGACCGGCGAGCATCCGCTCGAAGACCCCGGGGAGCGCGTCGAGACCTACCCTCTCGGAGCGGATCTGGGCAAGCGCCGGCGGGCGCCAGTCGCCCGCGAGCAGGTCCCAGAGCTTCCCGCGCAGCGGCCTGGGGGCGTCCGCCGAGTTGATCCCGAGCAGGCTCACCCCGCGCAGGATGAACGGCATCACCGTGGTGTGCAGCTCGCTGCCGCCGGCAAGCCCCACCGCCGCGATGCTGCCCCAGGGGCGCAAGGTACGGGTGATACGCGCCAGGACCTCGCCGCCGACGTTGTCGATGGCGCCGCCCCAGAGGGCGCGCTCCAGCGGTCGGTCGCCGCCGGGGAGGGCATCGCGCGCGAGCACCTCGTCGGCGCCCAGCTCCCGCAGCCAGTCGGCTAGGGCCGGCTTGCCGGACAGGGCGGCGACCTGGTAGCCGAGGTGGTGCAGCAGGTTGACCGCGATCGACCCGACCCCGCCGCTCGCACCCGTGACCAGGACCGGGCCGAGCGCGGGACACTGCCCGTTCGCCTGCATCCGGTGCACCGCCAGCGCGGCCGTGAAACCGGCGGTGCCGAGCGTCATGGCGGACTCGGCATCGAGTCCGGCCGGCAAGGGCAGCACCCAGTCGGCCGGGGCGCGCAGATACTCGGCGTAGCCGCCATCGTGGTCGACCGAGAGGCCCCAGCCCGTCACCAGGACCCGGTCGCCCTCGCGAAAGCGCGCATCGCGCGACTCGGCGACGACGCCCGCGGCATCGATCCCGCCGACGCGGGGGAAGCTCCGCACGATCGGCGCCCGGCCGGTCCCGGCGAGTGCGTCCTTGTAGTTCACGCTGGAGTAGGCGACGCGGATCAGCACCTCGCCGGGCTCGGACGGCGTCAGCGGCAGCGCCTCGACTCCGGCGCGATGCCCCTGTTCGTTGCGGTGGATGCGAAAGGCGTGGTAGCTGCTCATGTGAAGAATAGGCCCCCCTGACTGGATGCGAATGCGAAGAGGGTTGCGCCGCCTGCGCCCCAAACGCGAGCCCGACAGGCAACTCGATTGCTTGCCATTCCGCCCCAGCGTGCGCCGTCGACGGTGGACTATACCCTCTGACGCCGTTTTGAGATCCTCGGTCCAAGTCGGACGGTCGGCTATGGGCTTGATCATCGGAGGGCACCCTGTGCGACGGCTCGCATGACCTCGGTCATGCGCCCCCAACCCCGGTGGCTCCGTCGGTCGCGGCGCCCAGACAAAACATGTCGCGCTCTGAGTCCAGGTAAAGGCCGACCGCTTTGATTCCCAGCCGGGGATCGGTGGCGTCGACCCCGCGCTCGATGGCGGCCCCGATCAGCGACTCGGGATAACGGCCGCGCGTTGACCGGCCCCTCTTCGACTCTCTAGCATCGCCCGGGTGGGCTGCCGGACCAGCGCCGGCGCGGCGCGCCCTGGGGGTATCCGGATGGAATGGTTGGTCGAATACCGGGCCTATTGGCTCTCGGGCCTGGTCGTGGTCGGGGCGCTGCTCGCCTTCAAGGGGCTACAGCTCGCGTTGATCTTCCGGGCCGTCTGGACGACACCATTCGCCGAGGATCGGGTGGCGCTCGCCGACCCCGACGAGATCCCGCCGCAAGAGCGCGCGATCATCGAGCCCGACGCCGCCGCGCTCCGCGACTTGGGGTTCGTCGAGGAGTGCGCGCTCGCCACGGACCTGCGCGCGCCGACGGGCGCGACCCGGGTACACAGCTTCGTCTACCGGCATCCCGAGACCAAAACCTACGTCGCGCTGCGCGCCAACCGCGAGGCGTGGATCAAGCTCGCCTGTCTCAGCAGCTTCGTCAATTACCTCTCGCACGGGCGCCACATCGAGACCGCCAGCCACGACCTCTACGCCATACCAAGCCTGCCCCGGCGCATCGAGGTCGAGGCCCCGCTGTTCGCCTCCGCCGCCGAGCGCTGGGTGTTCCACCGCGGGCGCCTGTCTGGTCTCACGGATGAGGCCCTGACCCCCACCCCCGAGGAGGGCATCGCCCTGGGGCGTGCGCTCTGCGCCGAGATCGCCGAGCACCTGCGCCGCCTCGGGATTCTGCGTGAGGACCCCAACCGGGGGGCGCTGCGTTACACCCTGCGGGGGGCCTGGGCCGTTACCCGCGCTACGCTGGCCGAGATCCGACGCTGGCGGAGGTTCAACCCGCAGAAGGCCCCGACCCTGTCGCCGGAGCAAGAGGCGCTGGCATTCGAGCACGCCCAGATGGCCGAGGACGGCCGCAGGCTCGGCCGGCTCGGCAAGCTGGTCCTGCTGGTCGGGTCGGCGGCGCTCTTCAGCCTCGCGTTCGGGGTCGCTTTCAACTGGGAGCTCGCGGGCATGTTGCTGATCGTCGTGCTACTGCACGAGGGCGGACACTTCCTCGCGATGAAGTCCTTCGGCTACCGCGATCTCAGCATCTTCTTCGTCCCACTGCTCGGCGCGGCCACTCTTGGACACAAAGCGGACGCCACCCCGGGGCAGAAGCTCTGGGTCTATCTCGCTGGCCCGGTCCCCGGCCTGGTGCTCGGGGCACTGGCCCTGGTCGCGGGCCTCGCCGCGGGCAATTCGACACTCCTGACCTTCGCGATCGTTGCCCTGGTCGTGAATCTGCTCAATCTTCTGCCTATCTCCCCACTGGACGGCGGGCGCATCCTGGAGGTGCTCTGGCTCGAGCGCTTCCCGCGGGTGCGCGTCGGCTTCCTGGTCTTGAGCGCGGGGGGGCTGGGGGCACTGGCAATGTTGGCCCAGGATTTCATCCTCGGCGGCTTCGCCTTGCTCCTGCTGCTCTTCCTCCCGGGGGAGTGGCGCTTCGCGCGACTCATCGATCGGCTACGGGCGGAGGCCCGGCGCGCAGGACCGGTGTCGCTGCCGCGCGTCTTCGCACAACTGCGCGAGCTCTACCCAACCGGGACCAAGGCGTTCGAGCGGCACGCGATCGCTAAACGGGCGGTCGAGGCCCTGCAGGCCAGGGCGCCCGGGCTGGCCATGGCGCTCTCAGGCACCCTGGTCTACCTCGCGAGCTTCGCGCTGCCGATCGGCTTTGCGGCGGTGTTGCTGGCCTGGCCGACCCAGTACCTGGAAAGCGGCTGGCGGGCAGCCCTTTCCGACCCCGTCCCCGGGCCGGCGGCACCCGACTGGGAGGCCGCGTTTCACGGCGCCGCCACCCCCGAGGACCAGTGGCGGGTCCTCCAGGAGGCGGGCGACTGGTACCTGGAGCAGGAGGACGGGGCGACGGCGACCGCCTACTTCGATCGCGCCCTGGCGGCGGCGGGGGCCCTGCCGGATGGGAGGGGCGAGTCCGCCCGCTCCCTGGTCGCTCGCGCCAGCGCGGCCGAGGAGGTCGCATCCGCGCTGGCCGACTATCGCGCGGCGGTAGGACTGCTGGCCGAGCCCGAGCCTGGTGACGCTCCGACCCAGGCCGCTGCCCTCGAAGGCATCGCCGATACGGATGCGGGCCTCACCGCGGAGCAGCGCGCCGAGCTCTACGCGCAGGCGATCGCCCTGTATCCGCAAGGGCCGACCAGCTCGGTCCGGCTGACCTCGCTGCGGGCTCGCCTCGCCCAGCTCCTCGACCAGGGCGGGCGGGTCGCGGAGGCCGAGGCGGTGCTCCGGGCCGGCATCATCGAGCCTGCGCCGGACGGGACGCCGGATTTCGCGACGGCGACGCTCAGGGTGCAGTTGGGTTGGTTCCTGATCGCCCACGGCCGGAGCGCGGAGGCGATCTCGCTCCTGGCGCCAGCCGTCAGGGAGGCGCCGATGGGGTCGAGCGACGGCGAGGCGTTGACGGCGCTCGCCTGGGCCTACCACGGCGCGGGACGTTACGCCGCTGCCCTCGATACCCTGGAGAGGGTCCCGCGGCCACCGGCCCTCTTGCCCTTCCTGGGCGCCGAGCTGCCCTTGCCCGCGGAGCTCGACAGGGTGGCCGGCCTCAAAGCGGCCAACGACCCCGGTCTCGCGGATGCCCTGGCGGCACTCGGCCGGCGCCTCGACGAGCAGGGCCGGAGGCGCTACCTGGAGCAGACCGCCTTGCGCATGCAGTACGCGCCCTGGCAGGCGCTGCGCTGGAGGGCGCATCAGGATGTCCTGAAGGCACTCGCCCAGGGACCTGCCCAGCATCGCGCGGGGTCTACTTAGGTCGGCCGGTCTGGGTAGTCGCTCGGGGTCGGGGCAAGCCAACGGGAGCGCGAATGGCGTAGCCACGCTCGGGACCAGCGAACCAGGCTGCCGCCGCCCAGGTTAGGGCGAGCGGCGGTACCGGGGAGCCGGCGATTCGCCCAAGTACGCCAGAGAGGCCTTGCGTCGCTGAGCCTCAGGGCCGACTGAGCTCCTCGTCGGGCCAGTAGCGCGAGCCGGTCAGCTTGGCCGCGACCTTCCATCCCTTGCCGGTCAGGACGAAGACCGCCTTGCCCTCGTTGAAGCGCAGCGCGAGCTGCTCCTTCTCCTCGCCCGCCATGGCGTCGACGGCCGCGGTCGCATCCAGCCCCTCGACGATGAATTTCGCCAGGTCAGCGGCATGCTCGAAGAGGATGACGAGCTGGGAGGCGAAGCCGCCGAGCCCGAAGCTCAGACCCGCGCCGGTGGTTGCCATCTTCATGTAGGTGCGCGCGCCGGTCCGGGGGTCGACGGCGACGCCTCGCCCGTAGCCCGCGACCACGTAGAAGCTCGCCTCGCGCTTGTCGAAC
>JALOTB010000191.1 GCA_025458165.1 Chromatiaceae bacterium
CCAAGACCGCGCTCGAGGCCTTCCACGAGCGCACCGGCGTCTGTCGTGATTACACCCACCTGGCGATCACCCTCTGCCGCTGCCTGAACATCCCCGCGCGCTACTGCACCGGCTACCTGGGCGACATCGGTGTCCCCGCCTCATCGGAGCCGATGGACTTCTCCGCGTGGTTCGAGGCGTACCTCGGCGGGCGCTGGCATACCTTCGATCCGCGCAACAACGTCCCGCGCATCGGGCGCGTCTTGATCGCCCAGGGCCGGGACGCGGCCGATGTACCGCTCAGCAACGCGTTCGGCCCCAATGTCCTCAAGGGCTTCCGGGTGTGGACCGATGAGGTGCGGGATCAGCCTGGGGGTTGAGGTCCCCCTCCGCCTGAGCCTGGCACCGCGAGACGAGGTCTGCCGTGATGGATTCAGTAACGAGCAAGCCGCCATCAGCGCTGCTCGGACCCGACGAGCCAGGGCCTGTCGAGCTGGTCAATGCCGACGGCGAGGGAACGGCCGTGCTGGTATGCGATCACGCCTCCAACCGGGTTCCGCACCGGCTCGGCTCCCTGGGTCTCGATGCGCCACAGTTGGCCGAGCACATTGCCTGGGACCCAGGGGCGGCCGAGGTGGCGCGTCGGCTCGCGGCCGAGCTCGATGCACCCTTGGTGCTCAGTGGGTACTCGCGTCTCGTCGTCGACTGCAATCGCCCGCTTTCCCACCCCGGCTCGATGGCGGAGGAGAGCGCCGGTGTTGCCATCCCCGGCAACCGCGGGCTCAGCCCCGAGGAGCGGGGGCGGCGCGTCGAGACATTGTTTCGGCCGTACCACGATGCCATCAGTCGGCTACTGGACGGCCGCAGCGCGAGGCCAACGCTGCTGCTCAGCATCCACAGCTTCACGCCGGTACTCAACGGGCGGGCGCGGCCCTGGCACGTCGGCGTCTCGTACTGGCGCGATCCTCGCCTCGCGGCACTCCTGCTTGAGGCGCTCGCCTCCGGTGGGGACCTACATGTGGGCGAGAACCAACCCTATCCGATCGAGGATTCCATCGACTACACGATCCCCCGCCACGGTGAGGGTCGCGGACTGGCCAGCGTCATGATCGAGATCCGCCAGGACGGCATCCGGGGCGCGGCCGACGCCGCCAACTGGGCCGAGCGACTGGCCGCAGCCTATCGCCGCGTCGAGGGAGCGGCGCAGCGGCTGCGCGCGTCGTCCGCTGGTCGTTGATGCCTGCGGCCCCGGTGCCGCCGCGATCGGCATCCGCGGTTGGGGCGCGCTCGCGCAAGGACGGCAGCGTCCTCGCCCCCGAACGCCCGCAGCGCTTGGCGGCGCTGGACCGATGGCGTGCCTGGGGTATCAGTCGTAGTTGAGCTGCGCGACGATCCGGTTCAGTCGACCCTGCTCACCGGCCTCCTCGCCGGCGTTTTCGGGTCGCATGGCAGCAAGCTCCTGCTCCTCGATGACGCGGATGTACTCGCTGCTGCACTTGGCCACGTTGGCCTTGAGCAGATCCAGCAGCTCGGCGATCTCATCGGGTTTGCGCACCCAGGTCGCGATGAACAGGCCCTCATCGACTTTGATCTTCGGTGCGTAGAAGTGCTTGGAGAACAGCGCATTGAAGCGCTGGCACCAGTCGGCCGGTGCCTTGTGCGACAGCCGGAAGTAGAGCTCGATGTAGGGCTCCTTGCGGATCCGCGGAGGGCGCCGCTCGTCGATGCCGTCGATCTTGAGATCACTGATGCCTTTCACGGTCGATACTCCCGTCGGTGAGCGGCGTAGGCCCGTTGGACCATAGCACAGTCGCCGCCTCGCGGCCGTCGCGTCGGGATGACCCGCCGCCGCCTTTACCGCCCGCGGCGCCGGGCGTCAGGCCTTACGGCCTCTCAGATACCGAGCCCCGGCCGCCGGTTTCCAGCGGCAAAGGGAGCATCCGGTCGCGCCCGCACGCTGATCGCCCCGCCGAACCGACCCCGAGGGCAGCCTTGTCCGGCATCCACATCCCGGCTATCGTCCGCCAAGTCACCCTGGGACGGCCGTATCTCGCGTCCCGACTCAGTCCCCGAAGCCGCGCGGATGCCCGCTTCGGCACGGCATCCACCCGCGTTCCGCGTGCTCGTCCTGACACCAAGCCAAGACCCTCGGCCGGGACGGGCGGGAGCCCCGTATGACGACACCCTGGAAGGACAGCATCTACCTGCAGCGCGAGCAGCTCGCGCGCCTCCTCCATCAGCCCATGGCCTCGCTCGCCGCGCGCTGCGCGTCGGTCTGGGGCGACCGCGAGGGGCTCAACCGCATCCTCGCCGAGGGCCTCGCCGAGATCCCTCACTGCGCGTTCCTCTACTGCCTGAAGAGCGATGGGGTGCAGATCTGCGACAGCCTCGGGGCGGGCGGCGTGGAGCCCGGGCACTTCGGCCGCGACCGCTCGCAGCGGCCCTATATGCAGGAGCCGGTGCCGCCCTGGGGATTCTTGCTCTCGGACGCCTACATCAGCCAGCGCCCGCAGCGGCCCTCGCTCACCGCGCTCCAGGTCGTGTGGGGCGAGGACGGGCCCTTGGGCTACTTGGGGG
>JALOTB010000116.1 GCA_025458165.1 Chromatiaceae bacterium
GTAGCCAGGCGCTACGCCCGCCTGCCGGGCGATACTTCCTGTAGTTTCCGACTGTTACGTTACAATCAAGCTGGTCGGACGGGGGAAGATGAGCCGGAGTTGAGCTTGGCGTTGGGCCGCCCGGCCTGTTCCTGGAGCTTCAGCTCCTCGGCCCGATGGTCCCAGTAGGTGATCTCCTGGGTGAGGCGCACCTTGACCGCCGCCTCGGTCTTAGCGATCAAGGCGAGCTTGCGGGCCTTGACCTCCGTGAGGTGCCCGGGGACGACCTGGGCGATGGCGTAGCCCTGGGCCTTCTGCTCCAGCTCGCGGCCGATCCACTGGCACTCGGGGCGCGCCAGGAGTGCGTCGATCCCGGGCTCGCCGTCCTTGAGCGGGCGGTAGTCGAGGTAGGGGGCGTAGGAGAGGTGGGAAAAGAGGAGTGAGGCACGCGAGGAGTGAGGAGCGAGGAGTGAGGCACGCGAGGAGTCAGGAGCGAGGAGTGAGGCACGCGAGGAGTCAGGAGCGAGGAGTGAGGCACGCGAGGAGTCAGGAGCGAGGAGTGAGGAGTGAGGAGTGAGGAGTGAGGAGTGAGGAGTGAGAGGTTAGGGTTGGCGGCGTTTGCGACGCATCACCGTCAACATGCGGCTCACTTCGTCCAGCAAACCTCGAAGCAGCGCCGTCTCCGCCTTCGGAAACCAGCCGAGATCTTCGCATAGGGTCAGCAGGGTCTCCGTCTCCGCCAGCGAGCCGTGGGCGATCGCTAGGAACTGCGCCTTCTCCCGCGCCCCCTCCCTCGTCCACCCCTCCGCGACGTTGGCCGGCACCGAGACCGCCGCCCTCGTGATCTGGGAACGCATACCGTACGTCTCTTCCCTCGGAAGCATCGGCGCGAGCCGATAGACCTCCCGCGCCGTTGCCATCGCCTTGTGCCACAGCACGGTCTCTCGATAGTGCATCTTCCCGCCTCTCACTCCTCGCTCCTCTTCCCTCACTCCTGCCTGCTCTCTCCTCACTCCTCGCTTCTACGTACAACATGCGCTTGGAGACCACCCGCCGTTCCCCGGCGCGGGTGAGGGCCGCGTCCTGGATCGCGTGCTCCAGGTAGAAGAGCACCCGGGGCTCGGTGCCCGGGTCGCGCTCGTCCACCAGCACAGTGCCGCGCTTGAGGAGGTCCCGGTGGCGCTCAAGGGTGAGGTCGATGACCGCATCGAGCAGCGGGTGGCCGGGGCAGACGAAGGCCGCCAGCGGCTGGCCCTGGGGCGCGACCAAGGTCTTCTCGAAGGCAATGCGCTCGTAGCGCGGGAGCACGGGCTCGCCGATGCCGATGAGGCGGTCGCGGTTCTTGACCGGGGCCGGGACGTGGCTGATCTCGTAGCGGCGGGGCTCGCGCTGCTTGAGCGTTCCGCCCAAGCGGCGGAAGGCTTCGTGGAAGAAGGACTCGATGTAGTGGGGCTGAAGACGCCGGGCGTCGGCGCGCTCCATGTCCTCGCGGATGCGCTGCACCCGGGTCGAGTCCATGGCGTCGTGGACCAGGGCGCGGTCCTCGATCAGGTTCTGGAGGTGGGCGCGATCCAGCGCCGTGTCGAGCACGGTGGTGAGGAACGCCTTCACCTCCGGCCGCTCGCCGTGGCGGATGGCCTCGATCAGCAGCTCGCGGAGCGACTTGCCCTCGAACTGGAGCTTGCCCAGCACATCGAAGACCTGCCCGCCCAGCGCGGCGCGGGCCTGCTCCAGCTTCTCCAGGAGCTTGCGGTAGACGTCGCCCTCCCGGGTCTCCTCCGCCACCAGGTTCCACAGGTGGCAGACCTCGGTCTGGCCGATGCGGTGGATGCGCCCGAAGCGCTGCTCCAGCCGGTTGGGGTTCCAGGGCAGGTCGTAGTTGACCATCAGGTGGGCGCGCTGGAGGTTGATGCCCTCGTGGACCTTGAGCCGCTCCTCGCGCCCGGTCCCGCCGTGGATGAGCACGACCGCATCGGTTCGACCCAGGAGCGTGGTGATGCGGCTCTCCAGGTAGTTCAGGGTGTCGCGGTGCTCGGTGAAGAGGACGAGCTTCTGGTGGGGTGAGGGCACCGGGGGCGGGATCGCGCCGGCGCCGTAGGGGAGCCGGGGCTCCTCCACCCGGGCGCCGAGCCCGGCCGGGGTGAAGATCTCCCCGAGCAGGGCCGAGAGCTGCTGCCACTTGGTGTCCTGGCCGCTGCGGCGCACCGCGAGCGCTTGGCTCTCCAGGCCCTTCAGGGTCTCGATCTCGATTCGGAGCTCGGCGATGGAGCGGGCCGCGGTGGCCTGGTCGAGGACCGCCTCCTCGGTGGCGGCGACCTCGTTGTCCGGGGCCTCGTCGAGGTCGTCGACGTCCTCGCTGTCGAGGGCGGGCAGGCCCGCGGGCAGGATCGGCGTCGCCTGGCCGCCGCGCTGGAGCACCTCCAGCTCGCGCAGCCGCCCCTCCAGGCGTTCGCGGCGCCGGCGCAGGGACTGGTAGATGGCTTCGGGCGAGGAGGCCAGGCGCCGCTGGAGGATGGTGAGCGCGAAGCCCACGGTGCCGGCGCGCTTGTCGTTCTCCAGGGCCTCGGCGCGGTTGAACTCCTCGCGCACGTACTCGGTGACCGCGGCGTAGAGCACGGCCTCGGGGTCGGAGAGCCGGTAGGGGACGGTGTAGGCGATGCGCTCGGGGAAGAGCGGGGTGCCGTCGAACTTGAGCAGGTTCTCCTTGACCATGCGCCGCATCAGGTCGGAGACGTCGACGCTGTGCACCCCGTCGCGGAAGCGCCCCTCGAAGCGGTCGCCGTCGAGCAGCGCCATGAAGAGCTGGAAGTCCGCCTCCTTGCCGTTGTGCGGCGTGGCCGACATCAACAGGAAGTGGCGGGTGAGGGTCGCGAGGAGCTGCCCCAGACGGTAGCGCTTGGTGTACTTGGTCTCCCCGCCGAAGACCGTGGCCGACATCTTGTGGGCCTCGTCGCACACCACCAGGTCCCAGCGGCAATCGGGGGCCTGGAGCTTCTGCTGCACGTCCTCGTTGCGCGAGAGCTTGTCCAGGCGGGCGATGGCGAGGTTGGTCTCGAGGAACCAGTTGCCGGTGCGCGCCGCCTCCAGCTTGTCGTTGGTGAGGATCTCAAAGGGCAGGTGGAAGCGCCGGTAGAGCTCGTCCTGCCACTGCTCGGCGAGGCTGCCCGGGCAGACGATGAGGCAACGCTGAAGGTCGCCGCGGGCGACCAGCTCCTTGACGAGCAGGCCCGCCATGATGGTCTTGCCGGCGCCGGGATCGTCCGCCAGCAGGAAGCGCAGCGGCTGGCGCGGGAGCATCGCCTCGTAGACCGCGGTGATCTGGTGCGGCAGGGGCTCGACCACCGAGGTGTGCACCGCGAGCACGGGGTCGAAGAGGTGCGCCAGGCGGATGCGCTGCGCCTCGGAGACCAGGCGGAAGAGCGCCCCGTCGCCGTCGAAGCTCCAGGGGCGGCCCTGCTCGACCAGCTCCAGACGGGGCTCGTCGTCGCGGTAGAGCAGCTCGTTGGCGACCTTGCCGTCGGGGGTCTTGTAGGTCAGCTCCAGCGCCTCGCTGCCGAACCACTGGACGCTGACGACGGTCACCAGGGCGTCGGGCACGATGCCGCGGATCGCCGCGTTGGGCTGGAGCTGGTCGAGGTTCATGACCGCGGGGCTGCCGTCGTTGCTGTCGGTCTTCCTGCGGCCCTGCGCCGCTCGGCGAAGGGCCTCTCCCGAGCCGGGATACTACCCAATGCGATTCGAGCCGCTCCACAGTTTCCAAGCCTGATCGCCGCCGATCCGGCAGTTTCGTGACGAGAAGCAACCTTACGCCCCGCGGCGGACGCGACCGAAGCGGTACGCGGACGGCAGCCATGGACTCATAGGACCCGTGGCTCTGGGGCCGGACCCCCGCGCGGCAGCGAGGTGGGGGGTTCGGCCGACGCTTCGCCGGGAAGTGCTTACACCCGCGCCTTCATGATGGCCGGGCCAAAAAAAAGGCTTGCGGCTAGTTGCCGCAAGCCCTTGACTGATTTGGTAGCGGGGGCAGGATTTGAACCTACGACCTTCGGGTTATGAGCCCGACGAGCTGCCTGACTGCTCCACCCCGCATTAGAGTCGGCAAGTATAGTGGCGAGTGGCTGCGGGTGCAATCCCCGGTTGGCGCCCCGGGCGCCCGTCCGCGCCGGTCCTGCGGCTAGGGTGCGAAGGTCTGGATGTAGGGGTTATCGCTGCGATGCTCCATGTGGATGTAGGCATGATTCGCCGCCTTGTGGCAGTTGTTGCAGGCGGCCAGGAGGCCATCATAGGCGGCGTTCACGGCCGGGGCGTCTCCCGCCTTGACCGCATCCTCGAGCGTCTCGAAGGCCGGCGCCAGGGTGGTCTTGAGCAGCTTTGCGACCGGGATGCCCTTGTAGTCGTCGACCTGCTCCAGCTTCTCGACGATCTCCTCGACCTCATGGGCGTAATAGTCCTGGAGCGCGACATTGCCCGCGTCGACGGAGAGGCCGAGCTTGTGCGCGAAGTACTGCATCTTGGTCATGTAGCCGACGAAGTCGAGCTTGTCCCCACCGGCCGAGGCGATGGAGAGAGGGAGCAGAGCGGCGAGGAGGACGAGCAGCAGCTTCTTACGATGAGGCATAACGAGACTCCTGATGGGATGCGGACTGCGGGCCAACCGGCCCGGCCTCAGTCTAACCCCATAACGCGTGGATTTTCTGCCGCGCGCCACGCCCTGGGTCCGGACATCGACCTTCGCGCCCGGATCAGCGTGCGCGAGCCCGGGCGCGTTCGTACTCGGCGATGGCCCTGGGGAGGTGGCGCTGCAGGGCGGCGATGCGCTTCTCGTCCAATGGGTGGGTGCTCAGGAGCTCCGGCGGCCGGCCTCCCCTGGCCTGGCCGTAGGTCT
Organism: Chromatiaceae bacterium; assembly: GCA_025458165.1. Taxonomy (GTDB): domain Bacteria; phylum Pseudomonadota; class Gammaproteobacteria; order Chromatiales; family Chromatiaceae; genus JALOTB01. The sequence continues at coordinate 4,865 of JALOTB010000116.1, forward strand.
TGAAGCGCTGCCAGAAGGCGATGGCCTCGCGGGGGTCGTAGCCGGCGCGGGCCATGTAGAGCAGTCCGAGCTGGTCGGCCTCCAGCTCGTGGGCGCGCGAATAGGGCAGGGCCACGCCCACGGCGGTGCCGATCCCGTACGCCTGACGCACGACGTCTCCGGAGATCCCGGCGTTGGAGCCCAGGGCGGCCGAGAGGGCGGTACCGCCGAGCTGGATCATCAGGTCCTGAGACATGCGCTCGGCCCCGTGCCGGGCGACGACATGGGCGACCTCGTGGCCGATGATGGTCGCCAGCCCTGCCTCGTTCTTGGTGATCGGCAGGATGCCGGTATTGACCCCGACCTTGCCGCCCGGGAGGGCGAAGGCGTTGGGCGTCTTGTCCTCGAACAGGACAAACTCCCACCTGGCGTTCGCGACCGGGGCGACGGCCGCGATCCGCGCGCCGACCCGCCTGACCTCGGTCGCGGCGCGCTGATCGGTGGAGATGCGCTTCTGGCGCTTGAGCTTCTCGAAGGACTGGAAGCCGAGCTGGGCTTCTTGGCTCGGGCTGATGAGCAGGAGCTGGGAGCGCCCAGTCTCGGGTGCCGTGGTGCATCCCGCGAGCGCAGCCAGCAGGGCGATGATGCCGAGCCTCTTCGTCAGACTGTGCATGGCCGTACCTCTGGTTCTCCCTCACGGGTCGTCGCGGGCTGGGACGGGGTCCCGGTCGAATTATCCGGCAAGCCAGGCCGCGGTGCTCACCAGGCCCCCGCAGGATGACGCAGCGTCGATGAACCGCGACTGAACCGGATCGTGTAGAGTATGCCGCGCGCTGCGCGGGCCGACGCCGGCGCTTGGTGCGAACCCATAGGACCGACCCTCCCATGTCCATCGGCTGGATTATCCTCCTGCCGCTCTGCGGCGCCCTGGCCGCCCCGCTGGTGGCGGGCAGAACCCGGGCGGCCTCCGCCTGGGCCGCCGCAGCGGCCACGGCCACCGCGCTGGCAGTCGCGCTGAGCCATGCCCCGGCGGTGTTTGCCGGCGAGACGGTCCAGCTCCTCTACCCCTGGATCCCCGCCATCGGCCTCGACCTGGCGCTGCGACTCGACGGACTGGCCTTCGTCTTCGTCTTGCTGGTCCTCGCGATCGGCCTGCTGGTGATCCTCTACGCGAGCTACTACCTGCCCGCCGAGGACCCCAAGGGGCGCTTCTTCGCGCTCCTCCTGCTCTTCCAGACCGCCATGCTCGGTATCGTCATGGCGGACAATCTGTTGATGCTCCTTGTGTTCTGGGAGCTGACCAGCCTCACGTCTTTCCTTCTGGTCGGCTACGACCCGAGCAAGCAGGCCGCCCGCCGCGGGGCGCGCATTGCGCTCGTCATTACCGGGGCCGGCGGGCTCGCTCTGCTCGCCGGGCTCCTGCTCCTCGGGCACGTGGTCGGCAGCTATCGCCTCTCGGACGTCCTCGCCGCAGGAGACCTGGTCCGCGGGCACGACCTCTATGTCCCCATCCTGGTGCTGATCCTGCTCGGGGTCTTCACCAAGTCGGCGCAGTTCCCGTTCCACTTCTGGCTCCCTGGTGCGATGGCGGCGCCGACACCCGTGTCGGCCTATCTGCACTCCGCCACCATGGTGAAGGCGGGGGTGTTCCTGCTCGCCCGCTTCCACCCCACGCTGGCGGGCACCGAGGTCTGGTTCTATCTGGTCGGCGGGGTCGGACTCACGACACTACTGTTTGGCGCTTATACCGCGCTCTTCAAGCACGACCTCAAGGGACTGCTCGCCTACTCGACGATCAGCCACCTGGGGCTGATCACCTTCCTGTTCGGACTCGGCACGCCGCTCGGGGCGGTCGCCGGGCTGTTCCACATCATCAACCACGCGATCTTCAAGGGCTCGCTGTTCATGGCCGCCGGGATCATCGACCACGAGACCGGCACCCGCGACATGCGCCGGATCAATGGCCTGTGGAAGTACATGCCCTACACCGCGACGCTCGCCATGGTGGCCGCGTCGGCGATGGCCGGGGTGCCGCTGCTCAACGGCTTCCTGAGCAAGGAGATGTTTTTCGACCAAACGCTCGATCTCGATCTGCTCGGGGGCGTCGCCTGGCTGCTCCCCGCCGCCGCGACCCTGGCCGGGACCTTCGCCGTGGCCTACTCGCTGCGCTTTATCCACGATGTCTTCTTTAACGGCGAGCCGGTCGATCTGCCGCGCACGCCGCACGAGCCCCCGCGATGGATGCGCATCCCGGTCGAAATCCTGGTGGCGCTCTGCCTGCTGGTTGGTATCTTGCCGCAGCAGACCGTAGGGCCCTTTCTCGAAATCGGGGCGAGCGGCATGCTCGGGAGTCCACCGAGCTTCGACCTCGCGATCTGGCACGGCTTCAACGCACCGCTCGTCATGAGCCTGATCGCCCTCGGCGCGGGCGTCCTGGTCTACTCGTCGCGCCACTGGCTGTTCGCGACCCATGACCGGCTGCTGCCGCGGACCAGCGGGGAGGCGGCCTTCGAGCGGATCGCCGCGCTGTTGCTGCACGTCTCGCACCGGATCATGGCCTGGATCGACAACCGCTCGCTTCAGCGCTATGCGGTCTGGCTGGTCCTGGTCGTCCTGGTCCTCACCGCCGCGCCCCTGGTGAGGCACGGCTTGACCCTCGACGGCGGGCTCGCCGGCGAGCCGGTCGACGGGGTCAGTCTCGTTGCCGCCCTGCTCGTGGCCGCCGCGGCCGTGGCCACGGTGGTAGCCGCGCGCCGCCAGCGCCTGTTGGCGTTGATCATGACGAGCATCGTCGGGCTCGTGGTCAGCCTCACCTTCATCCACTTCTCGGCCCCGGACCTCGCGCTGACACAGCTCTCGGTGGAGGTGGTTACGACCATCCTGCTGCTCCTGGTCCTCTATCTCCTGCCGCTCGGGGAGATCCGCCCGACGCCCCGCTGGCGGCAGATCCGCGACCTCGTCCTGGCCAGCGCCGCTGGGCTCGGCACGGCCGCGCTCGCCTACGCGATGATGACCCGTGGCTACGAGCCGATCTCGCGCTATTTCCTGGAGTTCGCCAAGCCGCACGGCGGCGGCACCAATGTGGTCAACGTCATCCTGGTGGACTTCCGCGGCTTCGACACCTGGGGTGAAATCACGGTGCTCGGGATCGCGGCCACTGGGATCTACGCCATGCTGCGGGGGCTAAGGCTCAAGGCGCCGACGCGCGGGATCGGGGGGCGGCCCTGGTCCGCGGACGCCCACCCGCTGATCCTCGCCATGATCTCGCGTCCCCTGCTGCCCCTCGCGCTCCTGGTGTCGGTCTACATCCTGCTGCGCGGACACAACTCGCCAGGGGGCGGCTTCATCGCCGGGCTTGTGGCGGGGACGGCCCTGATCCTCCAACAACTGGCGAGCGGCCAGCAATGGACGGGCGAGCGCATGCGCCTCGGCTATTTCACCCTGATCGGCGTCGGGCTGGCGGTCGCGACCGGGACGGGGCTTGCGGCGTTGATCTTCGAACGGCCCTTCCTGACCAGCGCCTACACCTACCTATCCCTGCCGCTCGTCGGCAAGGTGGAGGTCGCCAGCGCCATGGCCTTCGACCTGGGGGTGTTCCTGGTCGTCGTCGGCACGGTGATGCTGATCCTGGAGAACCTCGGCAGACTCACCTCAGGACGCACCCAGACGGCGCCGGTGTCGCCGGGGGAGGAGCGCTGATGGCCGCGCTGCTCGCCCTGGTCATTGGGCTGCTGGTCGGCTGTGGCGTGTACCTGCTGCTGCGGGCGCGCACCTTCTCGGTGATCCTCGGGATCGTGCTCATCTCCTACGCGACCAACCTGTTCCTGTTCGCAGCCGGGCGCCTCGCCACCAACCAGGCCCCGCTGGTCGGCGAGGGCCCGCCCTACGCCGACCCCTTGCCCCAGGCCCTGGTGCTCACGGCCATCGTCATCGGGTTCGCGATGACGGCCTTCGTTGCGGTGCTGGCGCTGCGCGCCCGCGGTGAGTTCGGCTCCGACCGGGTCGACGGCAAGCCGCGCGAGGACGGCCCGTGAGCCACTGGCTGGTGCTGCCGCTGCTGATCCCGTTCGCGGCCGGGGTCGGCCTGCTGTTGGCCGGGCGGATGCCGCTCGCCGGGCAGCGCTGGGTCGGAACGATCGCCACCGCGGCCTCGCTCCTCGTCGCGATCCGGCTCTTCGGGCTCGCCGCCGAGGGGCAAATCGGCGTCTATCTGATCGGCGACTGGCCGGCACCCTTCGGGATCGTGCTGGTGCTCGACCGCCTCGCCGCCCTCATGCTGCTGACCACGGCACTCCTCGCGGCGGGGGCGCTGGCCTATGCCGTCAGCGGCACCGACCGTGCCGGGCGGGCCTTCCATGCCCTGTTCCAGTTCCAGCTCCTCGGGCTCAACGGGGCCTTTCTCACCGGCGATCTCTTCAATCTGTTCGTGTTCTTCGAGATCCTGCTGATCGCCTCCTACAGCCTGCTGCTCCACGGTGGGGGGCCGGCGCGCACGCGCTCGGCGCTGCACTACGTGGTCCTCAATCTGGTGGGCTCGTCGTTGTTCCTGATCGGGGTCGGACTGATCTACTCCGCGACCGGGACCCTCAACATCGCCGATCTCGCCCAAGCACTCGCGGGGCTGGACCCGGAGGCACAGCCCATCGCCGCGGCCGGCGGGATGCTGCTGGTGGTGGTGTTTGGGCTTAAGGCGGCGGTGCTTCCGCTGCACTTCTGGCTGCCACACGCCTACAGCTCGGCCACTGCGCCGGTCGCCGCGCTCTTCGCCATCATGACCAAGGTCGGCATCTATGCGATGGTGCGGGTCTTCGGCCTGATGTTTGGGCACGGCGAAGGGATGCTCGCCGAGCTCTTCGCGCCTTGGCTCCTGGGGGCCGCGATCCTCACCCTGGCGGGCGGGACCTTCGGCGCGGTGGCGAGCTCGGACCTTCGTGAGATGGTCGCCTACCTGGTCATCGTCTCCGTGGGGACCCTGCTCGCTGGGCTCGCGCTCGGCACGACTGAGGCCCTCTCCGGGACCCTGTACTACCTAGTCCACAGCACGCTCGTGGGCGGGGCGATGTTCCTCGTCGCAGACCTGATTGGCCGCGGTCGCAGCCAAGGCCCCGCCATCGTGGTCGGCGGGCGGCCGCCAGGTGCGGGGCTGCTGGCCGTCCTCTTTCTCATCGGCGGTGTCGCCGCGGTCGGCATGCCGCCACTCAGCGGGCTGGTCGGCAAGGTTATGATCCTGCTGGCGGCCCAGGGCTCGGAATGGGTGGCCTGGATCTGGGCAGCGATCCTGATCTCCAGCCTGTTCCTGCTGATTGGGCTCTCGCGGGCGGGGGTGACGCTGCTCTGGTGCGGTGATGTCAATCCTGGCGACGCACCGGCGACGGCCGCCCTGATCGCCCCTGCCGCCCTGCTGCTGGCCATGAGTCCGCTGATGGTCGCCTTCGGTGGTTGGCTCACGGCGTACACCGAGGCCACCGCGGCCCAGATCACCGATGGCCGGGGCTACGTCGAGGCGGTGCTCGGCCAGCCGCCGGCCTCGCCGCTGCGCCCGACCAGCGTACCCTGATACGCCGGCGGCGCCCGCCGGGTTGTTCGCTCTGGCGGGGCTAGGGTTCCTTGATCGACCCTCATCTTCACGCGCGAGTCAAATTTTTCCAGGCTGCAGGTGTGCCTGATCGAACAGTTGATCGAAGGCCGCCTGCAG
>JALOTB010000192.1 GCA_025458165.1 Chromatiaceae bacterium
CCCCCAAGTAGCCCAAGGGCCCGTCCTCGCCCCACACGACCTGGAGCGCGGTGAGCGAGGGCCGCTGCGGGCGCTGGCTGATGTAGGCGTCCGAGAGCAGGAATCCCCAGGGCGGCACGGGCTCCTGCATGTAGGGCCGCTGCGAGCGGTCGCGGCCGAAATGTCCGGGCTCCACGCCGTGGGCGCCGAGGCTGTCGGAGATCTGCACACCATCGCTCGTCAGGCAGTAGAGGAACGCGCAGTGCGGGATCTCGCCGAGGCCCTCGGCGAGGATGCGGTTGAGCCCCTCGCGGTCGCCCCAGGCCGACGCGCAGCGCGCGGCGAGCGAGGCCATGGGCTGATGGAGGAGGCGCGCGAGCTGCTCGCGCTGGAGGTAGATGCTGTCCTTCCAGGATGTCGTCATGCAGGGCTCTCGCCGGGGCCCCGGCCGAGGGTGTGAGCTGGGTGTCGGGACGCGCGTGCGGATTGCGGTCGGATGCCGTGCTGAGCGTGCATCCGGTTAGCGTAAAGGACTGGGTACGGACGCGAGATACCGCCGCGCCGGGGGGACTTGGGCGGACGATAGCCGGGATGCGGATGCTGGACAAGGCTGCCCTCGGCGTCGGTTCGGCCGGACGATACGCGCGCGGCAGCGGTGGGATTGGCCCTTTGCCGCTGGAAACGCGAGGCCGGGGCTTGGCGCCTGGGAAGCTGGAAGGCCTGACGCTCGGCGCCGCGGCAGCAGGTCATCCCGACGCGCCTGCCCGGGGCGGCGGCTGTGTTATGGTCCCGGGAGCTTACGCAGCGCGCTGACCGGAGCATTGAGCGTGGACGGCATCAGTGATCTCAAGATCGTCGGCATCGACGAGCGGCGCCCGCCGCGCATCCGCAAGGAGCCTTACATCGAGCTCTACTTCCGGCTGTCCCACAAGGCACCGGCGGATTGGTGTCAGCGCTTCAACGCGCTGCTCTCGAAGCACTTCTACGCGCCGAAGATCAAGGTCGATGAGGGCCTCTTCATCGCGACCTGGGTGCGCAAGCCCGATGAGATCGCCGAGCTGCTGGATTTGCTCAAGACCAACGTGACCCAGTGCAGCAGCGAGTACATCCGCGCCATCGAGGCGCAGGAGCTTGCCGCGATGCGCTCTGGAAGCGCTGGGGAGGAAGCCGGCGAGCAGGGTCGGTTGAACCGGATCGTCGCGCAGCTCAACTACGACTGATCACCAGGCGCGGAGTCGGTCCAGCCACCCAAGCGCGGCAGCCATATCCGGTCAAGGAGGCGACGGCCCGTGACCGTCTGCACCCCAGCGGAGGAAACCGCGCAACTCGGCCGCGGCCGCTCCGGCGGTCCCAACCTTACTCACCCCCTGACAGTCCGCAGAGCCGCCGCGCCGCCCCCTCGATCCGCCGATAGGCCGCCGCCAGTCGTGCGGCCCAATCCGCGGCGTCGGCTGCGCTGCGGATCCCGTCCTGGCGGATCTCGATCATGGCGCTCGGTAAGCCCCGGCCCTCGCCATGGTGGGGAATCGTGTAATCGATTGCCTCCTCGATCGGGTAGGGTTGGTTCTCCCCCACCCTCAGGTCCCCAGTAGACCCGAGCGCCTCGAGCAGGAGCGCTGCGAGCCGAGGGTCGCGTCCGTGCGAGACGCCGACGTGCCAGGGCCGCGCCCGCCCGTTGAGCACCGGCGTGAAGCTATGGACGCTGAGCAGCAGCGTCGGCCGGCCGACGCGGCGGTCGAGGAGTCGCGCGATCGCATTGTGGTAGGGGCGGAACAAGGTCTCGACGCGCAGCCCCCGCTCCTCGGGGCTGAGCCCGCGGTTGCCGGGGATGGCAACACCGGCGCTCTCCTCCGCTATGGAGCCGGGATGGGACAGCGGGCGATTGCAGTCGATGACGAGCCGCGAATAGCCACTGAGCACCAGGGGCGCGTCGAGCTCGGCCGCGAGGCGACGCGCCACCTCGGCCGCGCCGGGATCCCAGGCAATGTGCTCGGCCAACTGGGGCGCGTCGAGACCCAGGGAGCCGAGCCGTTGGGGAATCCGGTTGGAGGCGTGATCGCACACCAGCACGGCCGTTCCCTCGCCGTCGATGTTGACCACCTCGACAGGCGCTGGCTCGTCGGGCTCAAGCAGCGCCGAAGACGGCTTTCTCGTCACCGGATCTATCATCGCGGCAGACCTCGTCGCGCAGCGCTGGGTCCGGCGTGAGCGGGACCTCAGCCCCCAGGCTCGCCCCGCACCTCATCGGTCCACACCCGAAAGCTCCTGAGCACATTCGGGCCGAACGCGTTGCTGATCGGTACATCGGCCGCGTCCCGCCCCTGGGCGATCAACACCCGGCCGATGCGCGGGACGTTGTTGCGCGGGTCGAAGGTATGCCAGCGCCCGCCGAGATACGCCTCGAACCAGGCGGAGAAGTCCATCGGGTCCGGCGAGGCGGGGACCCCGATGTCGCCCAGGTAGCCGGTGCAGTAGTGCGCGGGGATGTTCAGGCAGCGGCAGAGGGTGATCGCCAGGTGGGTGTAATCACGACAGACGCCGGTGCGCTCGTGGAAGGCCTCGAGCGCGGTCTTGG
>JALOTB010000045.1 GCA_025458165.1 Chromatiaceae bacterium
ATGGCCACCCGAAGAAGCAGCGTTGAACTCCGGCGGGTGAAGGTTCTCGTAAGCTGTTGTTTTTAGAATTGAAGCATCTTAAGTCAGTGCCATTCGGGTAAACCCCACTCGGCAAGAGTTGCCGACGCTCCTCTTCCGAAATACTGAACTGATCTGCGAGCTGTCTCTGCGCATCTGCGGTGCCAATCCCACCCGGATGCTGCGCGAGTAACCTAAGAAGCGGCTCTATGAAGAGGTCGAAGCGGGCAATAGTCATCGGATAGAAGCACCTGGCACACGGTTCAGAACAGAAAGTATCGCTGCGCCAGCGGCAGGACGGACGCCGGTTCGCAGGTCAAGAGCTGCCCGTCGGCGCGGACCTGATAGGTCTGCGGATCGACCTCCATGACTGGCTGGTAGTCGTTGTGCACCATGTCCCTCTTGGTCACTGCGCGACACTCGCGGGCCACGCCGATCAGCCGACGCAGACCGAGCTTCTGCGCGACGCTCGCCTCCATCGCCCACTGCGAGACGAAGGTCATGCAGGTCGCCCCGAGCGCACCGCCGAAGGCGCCGAACATGGGCCGGTAGTGCACCGGCTGCGGGGTCGGGATCGACGCGTTGGGATCGCCCATCGGTGCGGCGGCGATCAGGCCGCCTTTCAAGATCAGGCTTGGCTTGACCCCAAAGAAGGCCGGCCGCCAGAGGACCAGGTCGGCCAGCTTGCCGACCTCGATCGACCCGACCTCATGGGCGATGCCGTGGGTGATGGCGGGGTTGATGGTGTACTTGGCGACATAGCGCTTGGCGCGGAAGTTATCCTGCCCCGCGGGGTCCTCGGGGAGTGCGCCGCGCTGCAGCTTCATCTTGTGCGCGGTCTGCCAGGTCCGCGTGATCACCTCGCCGACCCGCCCCATGGCCTGGCTGTCGGAGGAGATCATCGAGAAGGCGCCAAGGTCGTGGAGGATGTCCTCGGCGGCGATGGTCTCGCGGCGGATGCGCGACTCGGCGAAGGCGACGTCCTCCGGGATCGACGGGGACAGGTGGTGGCAGACCATGAGCATGTCGAGGTGCTCGTCCACCGTGTTGACCGTGTAGGGTCGGGTCGGATTGGTGGACGAAGGCAGGACATTCGGCAGGCCACAGGCCTTGATGATGTCCGGGGCGTGCCCGCCGCCGGCGCCCTCGGTATGATAGGTGTGGATGGTGCGGCCGGCGAAGGCGGCGATGGTGTCCTCGACGAAGCCGGATTCGTTCAGCGTATCGGTGTGGATCGCGACCTGGACGTCCATCTTCTCCGCCACCGACAGGCAGCAGTCGATGGCCGCGGGCGTGGTGCCCCAGTCCTCGTGGAGCTTGAGCCCCATGGCCCCGGCGCGCACCTGCTCCTCGAGCGCCAGCGGCAGGCTACCGTTGCCCTTGCCGAGGAAGCCGAGGTTGACCGGCAGCCCCTCGGCCGCCTGGATCATGCGCTGGATGTTCCAGGGCCCCGGCGTGCAGGTGGTGGCGTTGGTGCCCGTGGCCGGCCCGGTGCCGCCGCCGAGCATGGTGGTGACCCCGGACATCAGCGCTTCCTCCACCTGCTGCGGGCAGATGAAGTGGATGTGCGCGTCGATCGCCCCGGCGGTCAAGATCTGCCCCTCGCCAGCGATCGCCTCGGTGCCCGGTCCGATCAGGATGTCGACCCCCGCCTGGGTGTCCGGGTTGCCGGCCTTGCCGATCCCCGAGATGCGCCCGTTCTTGATCCCGACATCGGCCTTGACGATGCCCCAATGATCCAGGATCAGGGCGTTGGTGATGACCAGATCCGCCACCTCGGCCGCCGGGCGCTGGCACTGGCCCATGCCGTCGCGGATCACCTTGCCGCCGCCGAACTTGACCTCGTCGCCGTAGACCGTGCGGTCCTCCTCGACCTGGATGAAGAGCTCGGTGTCGGCGAGCCGAACCCGATCGCCGACAGTCGGGCCGTACATCGAGGCATAGGCGCTGCGGCTGATCCGGCTCATGCGTCACCTCCGTCGAGCGCACCCATCACCTTGGCGTTGAAGCCGTAGACCCGGCGATCGCCGACATAAGCGACCAGATCGACGGTGCGCGACTGACCCGGCTCGAAGCGCACAGCGGTCCCGGCCGGGATGTCGAGCCGGAAGCCGCGGGTGCGCTCGCGCGCGAACTCGAGGGCAGCGTTGGTCTCGTAGAAGTGGTAGTGCGAGCCCACCTGGATCGGGCGGTCGCCGGTGTTGGCGACGCTGAGCGTGATGCGCGCGCGTCCGGCATTGAGCTCGATCTCGCCGGGCGCGGGGATGACTTCACCTGGGATCATGTGGGGCTCCGGATTGCGGGCGTTACACGGATGGAATCGCTCATCGCAAAGAAGAAAACAGTCCGCAAGTGAACGCAAATAAACGCAAATCACAAGAGCGGCTGGGGCTCGTCATCGACGGAACCATCGACCGGGGGGCAACCCCCTGTGCTCCGTCGCCGTGGTTGCGAACTGAGCGAACCGGCTGCCGCCTTCAGGTTTGGATGGCCCTAGGATGGACGGCTCCGGTGCGGATGTGTCAGACAAGAATAATCGCTTCGGTCCCTTGGGCGAGCGATGGCATAGGACCAACGTCTGAGCACACCCATCTGATCCCCGATCTCTTCATTTGCGTTTATTCGCGTTCATTTTCGGACCAATTCTCGTCTTCGCCCTCAAACGATGGGGTCGTGGACGGTGACCAGCTTGGTGCCGTCAGGGAAGGTCGCCTCGACCTGGACCTCGGGGATCATCTCGGGCACACCCTCCATCACGTCCTCGCGGGTGAGCAGGGTGCGGCCGTAGTCCATCAGCTCAGCGACGCTGCGGCCATCGCGGGCCCCTTCGAGCACCGCGCAACTGATGAAGGCGACGGCCTCCGGGTAGTTCAGCTTGAGTCCTCTCGCCCGCCGCCGCTCCGCGAGCAGTCCGGCGGTGAAGAGCAGCAGCTTGTCTTTCTCGCGGGGGGTCAGCTCCACGGCGGGGTCCTCGTTCGCTGTGCTTGCGCGCCGAGTAGGGCGCCAACCGAGGAACCGCGAGACCGCCTCTTGCGGTTCCGTGCTGGTGTTGGCCAGGGATGGCCGATCACCAGCCTCTCGATCAGGTCGCCCAGATCCGCGGCGGGCAGGCGGGCCGCCCGAGCAGGCGCGGCCGGAGTATGCCCCAAAGCGCCCGGAATGTCCTTTGGACCGGCTCGACCGCCGTGGCCAGGCAGCGGGCGACCAACAGATCGTCGACGAGGGTAAGCCCGAGCAGCAGCCCCTCGGCCGGCGCGAGCCCCGCCCGGGCCGTCGCGAGGTCCGCGGCGCTGGTGCCCGACGCGACCAGGGTTGCCGAGACCGGATGGCCGCGCAGGCCACTCGATGTATCGAGCGACTCCGACCCCTCGACCCGCAACCGGTCGACGAGGAGCGGCCTGCCCTCGCGCCAGACCTCCAGGCCGAGGTCCGCGGTCCCCAGGGCGAAGCGCTCCCCGATCACTGGGCGGCCGAGACAGACGGTCTCCCAGCCGATGAAGCATGCGCCGGGATCGAGCTCGACGCGGGTGCGGGCACTCAGCCTCGCGCCCGGAAACAGGATCGACTCGTGGGGCAGCCACTCCAACACGGCACCCTCCCCCACCCGCACCCGGTGTCCCTGTTCGGCCTGCGCCCCGGCGCTACGATAGAACTTGGTCGCCCCCGGAGCGGTGAGCAGGACGTGCGCGCCCGGGTCGAGATCGACCGACAGCTCCAGCCGGTCGCCGCCCACCACCCCACCGGGCGGATGCAGCAGATACAGGTGGCAGACCTCCCCCTCGGGATGGAAGGTCCGCTGGACCGTCAGCGGTCCATGTCGGTGCTGGCGCGCGAGTACCGTCTGCGCCCCGCGCCGCGCGAACCACAGCTCGAGCCTGGCGGGCCAGCCAACAATCGGCGTTTCCGCCCCGCCGACGCCCCGCTCACCACGGCCGGGCACAATGGACGGGGGCCGCTCTGGGATCGGCTCCTGACGGGGATTCGCGTTCATTCGTAGCGAAATTCTCTCAGACCGTCAGGTACTGCCGCACCAGCTCGTCGGAGAGCCCCGCCATCGCGCCGGCCGCCATCAGCCGACCGCGGTCCAGGATCAGGAAGCGGTCCGCGACCCGGCGGGCGAAGGGGAGCTTCTGCTCGACCAGGATCACCGTGAGCCCGATCTCCCGGTTCAGGCGGCGGATGATGTCCCCGATCTCGTGCACGATGTTCGGCTGTATCCCCTCGGTCGGCTCGTCGAGGATCAGGACCTTGGGGTCAATACAGAGCGCTCGGCCAATGGCGAGCTGCTGCTGCTGGCCTCCCGAGAGATCGCCGCCGCGGCGCCCGAGCATCTCCTTCAAGACCGGAAAGAGCTCGAAGACCAGCGTCGGGATCTGCCGCACGCGAGCGGGCCTTGCCGGCAGCCCGATCAACAGATTCTCCTCCACCGTGAGGAGGGGAAAGATCTGCCGACCCTGGGGCACGTAGCCGATTCCGAGCCCGGCGCGGCGCTCCGCCGGGAGGCGCGCGAGGTCGAGATCGCGATACGCGATCGCCCCGGAGCGCAGCGGCAGGAGCCCCATGATGCACTGCATCAGGGTCGTCTTGCCCACCCCATTGCGCCCCATCACGCAGGTGCACTCGCCCTCCGGAAACTCGATGTCGAGATCCCACAGGGTATGGCTCTCGCCATAAAACTGATTGAGCCCCTTGACGCTCAGCATGACCGATTCGACCGCGTCTCAGGTACGGCAGTAACCGTGGGCAGAGGATTTCTTGCGGGATGGACCCAGGCCGTTGCCCAATCCCGTTTTCCGTTTGTGCTCATTCGCGTTCATTGGCGGCTGTATTCCCTTCTTACTCACCAAGGTACACCTCGACCACCCGCGGGTCATTCTGCACCTCGTCCATGCTCCCCTCGGCCAGCACCCGACCCTGGTGCAGCACGGTCACGCGCTTGGCGATGGAGCGTACGAAATCCATGTCGTGCTCGACGACGACCACGGAGTGCTTGCCGGCGAGCGAGGTGAGCAGCTCCGCCGTGCGGTCCATCTCCTGGTGGGTCATGCCCGCGACGGGCTCGTCGACCAGGAGCAGATGCGGGTCCTGCATCAGGAGCATGCCGATCTCCAGCCACTGCTTCTGCCCGTGGGACAGGGCGCCCGCCTCGCGCCCGGCCTGGGCCTTCAGACCGATGATGCCGAGCACCTCGTCGATACGGTCGCGCTGCTGACCCGAGAGCCGCGCGAACAGGGTCGGGAAGACCCGCTTGTCGCCCGCCATGGCAAGCTCCAGGTTCTCGAGCACGCTGTGGTGCTCGAACACCGTCGGCTTCTGGAACTTGCGCCCGATGCCAACCTCGGCGATCTGCGACTCCGAGAGGCGCAAGAGATCGATGTTGCGGCCGAAGAAGGCGCTCCCGCTGTCGGGACGGGTCTTACCGGTGATGATGTCCATCATGGTCGTCTTGCCGGCCCCATTGGGACCGATCACGCAGCGCAGCTCACCCGCCTCGACATAGAAGTTGAGCCCGTCGATCGCCTTGAAGCCGTCGAAGCTGACGCTCAAGTCCTCGAGGTACAGGATGGCGCCTTGGCTGACGTCGACCTCCAGGTCGCGCACCGAGTACATGAAGGACCATTGCCGGTCCCGCCGCATGGCCTCGCGAAACTCTTGCAGCGCGGTCATTGCGCGCCCTCACCGGCCGGCGCTCGGCGCCGGCGGATCAACGCCAGCAGCCCGGCGATCCCCCGCGGCAGGAACAGGGTGACCAGAACGAACAGCCCGCCCAGGGCGAACAGCCAGGCCTCGGGCATGACCCCGGTGAAGTAGGTCTTCCCGTAGTTGACCAGGATCGCCCCGACCACCGCGCCGTAGAGGGTCGCCCGCCCGCCGACGGCGACCCAGATCACCAGCTCGATGGAGTTGAGCGGCGAGAACTCGCCCGGGTTGATGATCCCGACCTGGGGCACGTAGAGCGCCCCGGCGATCCCGGCGAGCATGGCCGAGAAGGTAAAGATGAAGAGCTTGACGCGCTCGACCCGATAGCCGATGAACCGCGTGCGCGGCTCGGCGTCGCGGATCGCCACCGCCACCCGTCCGAGGCGCGAGGCGACGATGTAGCGGCAGGCGAGATAGCCAAGGGCGAGCGCGATGGCCGAGGCGACGAAGAGCCCCGCGCGTGTGGCGTTGCTCTTGAGATCAAACCCCAGGATGTCCTTGAAGTCGGTCAGCCCGTTGTTGCCGCCGAAGCCCATCTCGTTGCGGAAGAAGGCGAGCATCAGGGCAAACGTCAGGGCCTGGGTGATGATCGAGAGATACACCCCGGTCACTCGCGAGCGAAAGGCGAGGTAGCCGAACACGAAGGCGAGAAGCCCCGGCACCAGCACCACCATCAGGGCGGCGAACCAGAACATGTCGAAGCCGTGCCAGAACCAGGGCAGCTCCTTCCAGTTCAGGAACACCATGAAGTCCGGCAGCTCCGGGTGCCCGTAGACCCCGCGCTCGCCGATCTGGCGCATGAGGTACATCCCCATCGCGTAGCCGCCGAGGGCGAAGAAGGCGCCGTGGCCCAGGCTCAGGATCCCGAGATAGCCCCAGACGAGGTCCACCGCCACCGCCAGCAGGGCGTAGGTCAGGTACTTGCCGAGCAGGGTCACCGTGTAGGACGACAGGTGCCACGGGTGCCCCTCCGGCACCATGAGGTTCAGCACCGGCACCAGCACCGTCACCACGGCCAGCACCGCGAGCATCACCTGCCCGCCGGTATCCCCCCGCATCGCCCGGATCAGACCCACGCCCGTGCCCTCGCCTCAAGCATCCGCCGCGCGCCCGCGCTGGGGGAAGAGGCCGCGGGGCCGCTTCTGGATGAACATAATGATGAAGACCAGCACCAGGATCTTGGCGAGCACCGCCCCCGCCCAGGGCTCCATCAGCTTGTTGGCAACGCCGAGCGTCAGCCCCGCGACCAGGGTCCCCCAGAGGTTTCCGACCCCGCCGAAGACGACGACCATGAAGGAGTCGATGATGTAGGCCTGCCCCATGTTCGGGCCGACGTTGGTGAGCTGAGACAGGGCGACCCCGGCCACGCCCGCGATACCGGAGCCGAGGCCGAAGGTCAGCGCGTCCACCCGCGCCGAGCGCACACCCATGGCGCGCGCCATCGCCCGATTCTGCGACACAGCCCGGACCTGGAGCCCCAAGGCGGTGCGCTTCAGGATCAAGAGCAGGGCGGCGAAGACCGCGAGCGCGAAGATCAGCACATACAGTCGGTTGTACGTGAGGCTGAGGGCCGGGTTGATCACCAGCGAGCCGCTCATCCAGCTTGGGTTTTCGACGACCACGTTCTGCGCCGAGATAGTGGTGCGCACGAGCTGCTGGAGGATCAGGCTGATGCCGAAGGTGGCGAGCAGGGTCTCCAGCGGACGGCCGTAGAGGTAGCGGATCACCGAGCGCTCGATGAGGACGCCCACCGACCCCGAGACCAAGAAGGCGGCCGGGATGGCGACCAGCAGGGAGAATTCGATGGCGTTGGGCATGGCGAGCTGCACCAGGTAGGTCGTATAGGCCCCGAGCATAATCAGCTCGCCGTGGGCCATGTTGATCACGCCCATGACGCCGAAGGTGATCGCGAGCCCGATGGCCGCGAGGACCAGCACCGAGCCGAGACTGAGCCCGAAGAACAAGGTCTCCATCGCGGCATAGGTCTTGAGCCGGGTGGCAATTCCCTGGAGGGCATCGGCGGCGGCGGCTCGCACTTCGGGGTCTGAATCGCCCGCTGCGAGGGGCGCGAGACGGTTGCGTACCTCGGGCTCCAGCCGACCGGCCAGCGCGTCGACCGCCGTCGCCCGGACCGTTGCGTCCGCATCCGCCAGATCGACGATGGCCAGGGCCAGCTCGAGGGCCGCCCGCACCCCGCCGTCCCCTTCCTCCGCGAGCCGCGCGCGCAGGCCGGCGACGACGTCGTCGTCGCTAACCCCGGTCATTTCCTGGACCGCGCGCAGGCGCACCTCGGCGTCGGGATGGTTGAGGGTGAGGCCGGCGATCGCGCTGCGCAGGGCGCTGCGCATGCGGTTGTTCAGGGTGATTTTCTTCAGATCGCGAGCGGCGGCCTCGCCGAGCGGCTCGTCAGTCAGGGCATCGGTGAGACGCCAATCGGGTCCCGCCGGCGTCACCAGGACGAGGCGCTCGTCCTCCCGGCGCTGCTGCAGATCCCCGGCGAGCAGGGCCTTGAGCAGCGCGGCCGCGCGCGGATCACCGCTGCGGGCGACCTCGGCGACGGCCGCCTCTTTCACCGAGAAGGAGCGGTCAGCCAGGCGCGCAGCAATCGAGGCGAGGTCCTTGGCGGGAGCCGGGGCCACCGCTTCGAGGGTGTCGGACTCGCTGGGGGTCCCCTCCATCTCGCTGATGGGCGCCTCGATCGGGTCGGGCAGGGTCGCTTCCACCACCGGCTCGCCCGGCGGGATCGCTTCCTCGGCGACCGCGAGCATGGGTGCGCTGCACAGCCCGCCAATCAGAAGCAGGGCGGCGAAGCCGCGTCGGCCCCAATCGCGCGGATCAGTCGATACGGGCATGGCTCGCTTCGCACCCGGGTAAGGCGCCCTCCGCCGGCCGCCGCGGAGATACGGCCGGCCCTGCGCCGTCGCAGGCTGAGGGCATTGCTGGGGACCTTCGGGCCGCCGCCGGGGCGGCCCTCAGGGGCGCTGGGGTCAGTAGTTCTGACCCGAGCAGGTCTTCGTGACGGTGTTGAAGTTGCCGCAGGAGATCGGCGGGGTCCAGTCGGCGGTGATGTCCTTGGAGCCTTCCAGGAAGTCCGACCAGGCGTCGCCCTCGACCTCAGCCTCGGTCTGCCAGACCACCGTGAACTGCCCGTCCCCCTGGATCTCGCCGATTAGGACCGGCTTGGTGATGTGGTGATTCGGCAGCATCACCGCCTTGCCGCCGGTGAGGTTGGGCACCTCCAACCCGATGATGGCGGCACCGACCTTGTCGGGATCCGTGGTGCCCGCCTTCTCGACCGCCTTCACCCAGAGATTGAAGCCGATGTAGTGGGCCTCCATGGGGTCGTTGGTGACCCGCTTGGGGTTCTTGATGAACTCGTGCCAGGTCTTGATGAAGGCGTCGTTGGCCGGGTCATCGACGCTCATGAAGTAGTTCCAGGCGGCGAGATGACCGACCAGGGGCTTGGTGTCGATGCCCGAGAGCTCCTCCTCGCCGACCGAGAAGGCCACCACCGGGATCGCCTCGGCGGAGATCCCCTGGTTGCCGAGCTCTTTGTAGAAGGGGACGTTGGCATCACCGTTGATGGTCGAGACCACGGCGGTCTTCTTGCCGGCCGAGCCGAACTTTTTGATCTCGGCGACGATCGACTGCCAGTCGGAGTGCCCGAAGGGCGTGTAGTTGATCAGGATGTCCGCATCGGCCACGCCCTTGGCCTTGAGGTAGGCCTCGAGGATTTTGTTCGTGGTGCGGGGATAGACATAGTCGGTCCCGGCCAGCACCCAGCGCTCGACGCCGAGGTCGTTCATCAGGTAGTCGACGGCAGGTATCGCCTGCTGATTGGGGGCGGCCCCGGTGTAGAAGACGTTCTTGGAGGACTCCTCACCCTCGTACTGCACCGGGTAGAACAGCAGTCCGTTCAGCTCCTCGAAGACCGGCAGCACAGACTTGCGCGAGACGGAGGTCCAGCAGCCGAAGACCGCCGCGACCTTCTCCTTCTCCAGAAGCTCGCGCGCCTTCTCGGCGAATAGCGGCCAGTTGGAGGCCGGATCGACCACGACCGGCTCGAGCTTCTTGCCGAGCAGCCCGCCCTTCTTGTTCTGCTCGTCGATGAGCATGAGCATGGTGTCCTTGAGCGTGGTCTCGCTGATCGCCATGGTCCCTGACAGCGAGTGCAGGATGCCGACCTTGATGGTCTCCGCCGCCGTGAGGGTGCCGGACAGCGCGAGCGCGACTGCCGCGCCGAGCCCGACCAGCGATGTTTTGAGGAAAGTGCGTCTCCGCATGCGCTCGACTCCCGTTGCTGTGGTGTGCTGGGGAGGTCCGAAATGGCCTCCGGCCTCACTCTCAGCAATGGCCGTGCCAGGGCTTGCGAACCAGCGGATCGGCGGGAGCGGGCGGCGCCCCGCAGGCTGCGCGCACCAAACGGGTGCGCGCAGCCCAAAATCGGGCATGGGCTTGAGCCAGGATAGGTCGCGTCGGTGCGACGCGGCTCCCCGAGCCGTTCACGACCCCGGTGGCGCCTCGGCCGGGCGCGAGAAAAACCGCCGCAGGGTGGCGTGGGCGCTCTCGTGGAGCGACAGCAGGGCCGGGATCACGAAGAGCACCAGCACGGTGGTGAAGGCCAGCCCGAAGGCGATCGAGGTGGCCATCGGGATCAGGAACTGGGCCTGGAACGAGGTCTCGAAGAGCAACGGGGTCAGACCCGCAATGGTGGTCAACGATGTCAGCAGGACGGCGCGCAACCGCTGGCAGGCAGCCTCGACGAGGGCCTCGGACACCGCCATGCCCTCCTCGCGCAGCCGCTGGTAGAAGCTCACCAGGATGATCGAGTCGTTGACCACGATGCCGGAGAGGCCGAACAGCCCGAAGAGCGACAGCAGGGTCAGGTCCATCCCCATGAGCCAGTGCCCGAAGAGGGCCCCGGTGAGGCCGAAGGGGATGATCGCCATCACCACCAGCGGCCACCCGTAGGAGGCGAAGACCCACGCGAGGATCAGATAGATCAGCACCAGCCCCAGCACCATCCCCTTGCGCATATCCCCCAGGGTCTCACGCTGATCGGCCGAGCGCCCCTCGAAGCTGTACTCGATGGGGAATCGCTCCCGGAGCCCCCGCAGGACCCCGGCCTCGAGGGCCGCCGTGAGGTCCCCGACCGATGCCTCGCGGGGGTCAACATCCGCGGTCACCTCCACCGCCAAGCGGCCCTCGGCGTGGCGCAGGATCTCGAACCCGCGTCGCGCCCGCCATTCCGCCACGGCGCTGATCGGGACGAGCTCCCCGGAGGGCAGGCGGATGCTCAGCCGTTGCAGACTCCCCAGGCGGTCGCGCTCGGCCTCGGGCAGACGCACCCGCACCTCGACCTCGTCTGGCCCGTCCTGAAAGATCTGGACGAGCTGCCCGTCGAAGGCGGTGCGTAGCTGCCGCCCGAGGTCCGCGACCGTGAGACCGAGCGCCTCACCCGCCGGGGTCAGCGAGTAGATGAGCTGCTCGCGGCCATAGGCCATGTCGTCCTCCACCTCGCTCGCCCCGGGGAGCGCGGACATCGCCTCGGCGAGCTCCAGGGCCGCGGCCTTCAGCTGCTCGGCGTTGCCGCCGGTGAGCCGCACGTTCAAGTCGCGCCCCGGAGGGCCCGGGCGCTGCGCCGTGATGGTGAACTCCTCAATCCCGGCCGGCAGCCGGATGCGCTCGCGCCAGGCGCGGATCAGCTCGTCGTTGCGTACCGCGCGCGAATCAGGCGCGGTGAGCTCGACCTTGAGCGCACCAAGCTGCTCCCCGGTGGCACCCCCGCCGCCGCCGTGCCCAGCCGCGGCCGTGCCCCCGTGGGTAGCGACCGACAAGAACACCAGATTGCCCGGCTCCAGCGCCGCCTCGATCTCCTCCAGGGTCTCCCGCAGGTGGGCGAGGAAGGCATCCACCCGCGCGCGCGGCGTGCCGGCGACGAAGGTGGCGTTGGCCGAGATGATCTGGGCCTCGGGGGTCGGAAAGAACACGAAGTTGAGCCGCCCGCCGACGAGCAGGCCGAGGGCAACCAGAAGCAGCGCGAGGGCCGCGCTCACGGTGGCGAAGCGGTGGTGGACCGCGAGCTCGACAAGCGGCCGGAAGGCCCTGTCGCGGAAGCCATTGAAGCCCCGGTCGAGGCGCGCGCGCAGCGAGTCCGGCCGCTCCTTGTGCAGGTGTGAGAAGGCGTTGCGCAGGTGCCCGGGGAGGACGAAGAAGCTCTCGATCAGCGAGGCGAGGATTACGCTCACGATCACCATGGGTATGGCGATCATGATGTTGCCGACCCGCCCGCCGACCAGCATCAGCGGCAGGAAGGCGGCGATCGTCGTCAGCGAGGACGCCATCACCGGGGCCAGCATCCGCCGCGCCCCGCCCTCGGCGGCGAGCAGCGGGTCTTCGCCCATCTGGTAGTGCGCCAGGGCATCCTCGCCGACCACGATGGCGTCGTCGACGATGATCCCGAGGGCCATGATGAGCGCGAACAGGCTCATCATGTTGATGCTCCCGCCCGCGAGCCAGAGGATGAAGAGGGTGGTGAGGAAAGAGACGGGGATGCCCCAGGCGACCCAGAAGGCGACCCGCCCGGTGAGAAAGAGGTACAGGATCGCCACCACCAGCACCAGCCCCCCGAGTCCATTCTTCACCAGCAGCATGATGCGGTCCTTGATGAGCTGCCAGGACTCGTCGTAGACGACCAGCTCCACCCCCGGCGGGAGCTGGGGGCGGGTGTCCTCCAGCCAGCGCTCGAGGACCCGTGCCGCGACCAGCGAGTTGCCGGTCTCCGCGCGCTGTAGGCGCAGCTCGACGGCCGGCTGCCCGTCGACGCTCAAGCGCACCGCGCCGTCCTGGGGCACCCGGCGGATCTCGGCGACGTCGCCGAGGTTGATCCGCAGGTGCTCGGTGGTGAGTACGGGGATGGTGGCGAACTCCAACGGGTCGCGCCGCTTGTCGAGGCTACGGATCTCCCGAGCCCCCTCGCCCCGCCCGATGGTGCCCGCCGGCAGGTCGCGGCTGAAGGCGCTGATCCGCTCGCCCACCTGATCGAGCCCGATGCCGAGCTGCCGGAGGCGCTGGTGGTCGAGCTGGATGCTGATCTCCTCCTCCGGCAGCCCGGCGATCTCGACCCGATCGATCCCGCGCTCAAGGAGCTCGGTCTCGAAGCTCCGGGCGAGCCGGCGCATCTCGCCGGGGTCGCTGAGCCCCAGGATCAGCACCCGCGCGACGCCCTCGTAGCGGGTGGCGAGCGCCACCTGGGGCTTCTCGGAATCCTGCGGGAGGTTGCGCAGCTCGTCGACCAGGCGGCGGACCTGATCGAGCGCCAGCAGCGGATCGGTCCCCTCGCGGAACTCCAGCGTCAGCGAGGCGATACCCTGGGCCGAGGTGGAGGTCATGCGGTAGAGGTTGTCGGCGGTGCGCAGCCGCTGCTCCAGCGGATTGGTGATGCCGTCCTCGACGTCCTCGGCGCTGGCCCCCGTCCACACCACCCGCACCGTGACGATGTCGAGATCGAAGGAGGGAAAGAACTGCACGTTGAGCCGGTCCAGCGCCAGGAGCCCCGAGAGGATCATGATCGCCATCAACAGGTTCGCCGCGACCTTGTGGTGGGCGAAGATGCCCAGCAGGTCGCTGCGGTGACCGTTCACTGGACGGCCTCCACGCGCAGCCCATCCACCGCGTTGGGCAGGGGCGTAACCACGATCAGGTCGCCTGCGGCGAGCCCCGGCGAGCGCACCAGGAGCTCCTCGCCGCCCGCCCCGTTGCTCACGCCGCCGAGGACCTCCACGGCGACCCCGCGCATGCGCCCGTCCTCCAGCCGGTAGACACGCTCGCCGCCGTAGACGGCCGCAAAGGGCACCGCGACCGTGTCCGGCCGCTCCGGGCGGGTCAGGCGCACCTTGAGCATCTGTCCCAGGCGCAGGGCGCTGGGATCGGCCTCGACCGCGAAGAAGCCATCGACCCCGCTCGCCTCGCCCTGTCCGGCGATGCGCGCGAGCCGCAGGGGCAGCGGCCGCCCCGCGACCTCGACGAGCGCCCCAAGCGACTGCCCGGCGGCCAGGGCCGCTGCAACCTCGTCCTGATAGGGGGCGGGGATACGCGCGCGGATCTCCAGGCGGTCGAGGGCATAGAAGCGCAGCAGGACCTCGTCGCGCTTGACCTGATCCCCCGCGGTGACCTCGACCCCCGCGACAATCCCGTCGAACGGTGCCAGCACCCGCGCGCGCTCCAGCTCCAGCCCCACCTCCGCGAGCCGCGCCTCGGCGCTCTGCAGGCGCGCCTCCAGTGCCTGGCGCCTGGCCCCGTGGTCGGCGATCGCCATCTCGCGGTTGGCCAACGCGAGCGACTGGCGGGCGAGGGTCTCCTCGGCCGCGTCCAGATCCGCCTCGGCGGCGACCCGCTGGGTCTTGAGCCGCTGCGCGCGGGCCACGGCGTCGCGCGCCAGGGCCACCAGCTTCTGCTCCTCGACCAGCGCCCGGCGGTCGGTTTCGACGCGGTTGTCCTCGCTCGCGATCTGCGCGTGGAGCCCGGCGATCTCCGCCTCGACCTGCTCGCGCCGCGGGCGCAGATCGCGCTCATCGAGCTGCACCAAGAGCGCGC
Source organism: Chromatiaceae bacterium (assembly GCA_025458165.1). GTDB lineage: Bacteria > Pseudomonadota > Gammaproteobacteria > Chromatiales > Chromatiaceae > JALOTB01. The sequence continues at coordinate 14,314 of JALOTB010000045.1, forward strand.
CCGCGCTGACCCGCTCGCCGTCGCGCACCGGCACCTCGGCCACGCGGGCCTGCGCCGAGGCGGCCACCCGGAGCAGCTCCGCGGTCTGGACCCTTCCGTAGAGGACCAGCTCCGGGGCCCGCGCCCTGAGCTCGATCGGGGCGACCTCCACCCGCCAGACCCGCTCGCCGACCTCGGCGACCGGGCCCTCCGGGCGCGTCGCCTGCAACGCCTTGAAGGCCGCGAAGCCGCCGGCGAGGAGCACCAGGGGCAGGAGAAGCTTGAGGAGCCTTAGCACAGCGATAGGGTCCGATGATGCCAGGTTTGGGAGCGACAGGGGGCCGCCTCCATGCTGTTCACCCCAGACATAATCTGCTAGCGTCCCCGACAGTTGCCGCGCCCAACCCTACCATGTCACCACGCATCCGACGCCTGATCCGGGACGGGCTGATCGCCATCGGCGTCCTCGCCATCCTGACGCTCCTCGCCCACGGGCAGGTGGCCGCGACGGTCCTGATCCTGCTACCCATGGTCTTCCTGATCTTCGGCCGCCGCAACGGGCCCGATCGGTAGGCCCGGAGGATCGACCGGCCCGGGTGACGCTGCCAACCGCGTCGCGGACAGGTCATGCCGAGGCGCTAGAATAAGCCCAACGGCGCGTCCACCTCGGCCCCGTCACGCGCGGTCCCATACCGCCGAGCCGCCGGGCCCGCGATGGCGCAGACGATCCAGAGAGGAGATCGAGATGCTCGGCAGACGGGGCTCTATCTTGCTGTTCCTGCGCGGCCTGCCCCAAGACCTCAGTAGGAAGGAGCTCAAGGTCTTCGTCCAGGCCGCGCTCAATGCGGCATCGGATCGGCGCTGGCTTCTGAAAGCCTCAGTGGGCAAATGTTCCATCCTACGCGTTACCGATCCCGGCAAAGGGGTCTGGGAGCTGCACGGCCTGGTCGAGGTTCATCCGGCGACCGCCGGGATGCGCGCCATCGAGGGCCTCAACGGCCAGACCCTCAAGGGCGCCAGGGTCGAGGTGCGCCGTTACCACCCGCGCTCGCTGCTGCGGGACCGCCGCCGCGGGAACGATAACAGGTCGGACAACGAGCAGCGCCGTCAGGAGCGCCGGCGCAGCAACCTGAAGATCGAGCTGATCGACGCCTGACGCCGCCGGTCCCCACTCAACCTTCATGCGCCGGGGCCAACAGCTTGCGCAGAAAAGCCCGGGCCTGACCGGTGATGCCGGGGCAGCCCGTCTCCCGGGGCCCTGCGACGTTGAGGACCCGCACCCGGTTCGCCGCGATCCAGCGACCGGCCGCACCCGGCTCTAGGGACTCCGACAGGTCGACCGTGAGCAGCGGCCGACGCATTCGGACCGCGAGGCGGGCCGTCAACGCGCTGCCGCCCGCCAGATCGCCCCGATACAGGATTAGCGTCGCATCGGAATCGCGCACGTTCCACGCGGTGCGCTGGGCGTAGCGCCGCGAGGGCGTCTCCCGCAGCGGGTAGCAGGGCGGGATCTCGCCGTCCTCCGCCCGGCGGCCGTTCGGACACCAGCCGCCCAACTCCAGGCCGAGCTCGAGGGCGACGTCGAGTGCGGCGCGGTCGACCCCCGTCTGACCGCCGCTCACCACGCGCCCCGGAAAGCGCCTGACCGGCTTGGCGGCACGGGCCGCGTCCCGCGCTGCGAGCAGCTCGCGGTCGCGGCGGGCGAACCAGATGTCCTCCTCGGCCTGACCCTTGAGTCGTAGCTTTTCGGGAAAGTCGTTCATGCTGTCGGCAGCAGAGGCGTAAGAAACGGAGCGCGTCGCGACAAGCCCTTGGTGGCGACTTCGCGAGTCCCCCCCATACAATAGCGCCGCACCGCACCCCATCCGACCCCCCGCTAGGGACCACCGCCATGAGCCAGACCGCCGAGGCCCTGAGCCAGCCCGAAACCACCGCGCCGCAGCTCGACCTGGACGACTCCGCCCTGTACCTGAGCCGCGAGCTCACCTGGCTGGCCTTCAACCGGCGGGTACTGCACGAGGCCGCCGATCCGCGCACCCCACTGCTGGAGCGGGTCAAGTTCCTGGCGATCGTGAGCAACAACCTCGACGAGTTCTTCATGAAGCGCATCGGCGGGCTCAAGCAGCAGATCGCCGCCGGCGTGCACAGCACCTCCGTCGACGGACGCACCCCGACGCAGCAGGTGCGCGACTGCCAGGCGGTGATCGGGGAGATCCAGGCCGAGCAGAAGGAGATCTTCGACGAGCTGGTCGCGCTCCTCGGGGCCCAGGACATCCACCTGGTGAAGATCAAGGACCTACCGAAGCCGGCGCGCGGGCGGCTGCGCGAGCACTTCCGGACCAACATCTTCCCGATCCTGACCCCGCTCGCCATGGACCCGGCGCACCCCTTCCCGTTCATCTCCAACCTGGCGCTGAACCTGCTGGTGACGCTCAAGTACCCCGGGGGCAGCGAGACCCACATGGCGAGGGTGAAGGTCCCGGTCAGCAAGGACATGTCCCGGCGCCTGATCCAGGTCGACGGGGTGAGCACCTTCGTCACCCTCGACGAGCTGATCGTCGACAACCTCGACATGCTCTTCCCCGGGATGGAGATCGCGAGCTGCGAGCTCTTCCGGGTGACCCGCAACGCCATCGTCGAGCCCTCCGAGGAGGCGGCCAACGATCTCCTGGAGCTGATCGAGACGGAGCTCCGCGAGCGGCACTTCGCCCCCATCGTGCGGCTCGAGGTGGTGCGCGGCATGGACCCGGTGCACCGCGGCATGCTCGCCGCCGAGCTTGGGCTGAACGAGGCCGAGGACGTCTTCGAGGTCGACGGCATGATGGGGCTGCGCGACCTCTTCGAGCTCGCCGCCCTCGACGTGCCCGCGCTGCGCGACCCGCCCCACCGGCCGGGCGATCACCCGCTGCTCGCCAACGACCGGCGCAACATCTTCCACATCATCCGCGAGAACGGGCCGCTGCTCCTGCAGCACCCCTACGAGTCCTTCTCCACCACCGTGGAGCGCTTCCTGCACACCGCCGCCGAGGACCCCAAGGTGCTGGCCATCAAGATGACCCTCTACCGCACCTCGGGTGAGGGGGTCATCCTCGAGTCGCTGGTCCAGGCGGCGCGCAACGGCAAGCAGGTGGCGGTACTGGTCGAGCTCAAGGCGCGCTTCGACGAGGCCGCCAACATCCGCTGGGCGCGGCGCCTGGAGGCCGAGGGCATCCACGTCACCTACGGTGTGCTGGGGCTCAAGACCCACAGCAAGCTGATCTTCGTCGTCCGCCGGGATTACTCCCAGCTCCGGCGCTACTACCACATCGGCACCGGCAACTACCATGCCGGAACGGCCAAGCTCTACACGGATCTCGGCATGCTCGGGTGCGACGAGGGGATCGGCCAGGACATCACCGAGCTCTTCAACTACCTGACCGGCTACTCCCCCCCGCCCAGCTACCGCAAGATCCTCGCCGCCCCCTATACCTTGAAGCGCGGCATCCTGGAAAAGATCGCCCGCGAGATCGCCCACCAGGAGGCCGGGCGCGGGGGCGTTATCCAGCTCAAGATGAACGCCCTGGAGGACGTCGACATCACCCGCGCCCTCTACAAGGCGAGCCGCGCCGGGGTTAAGGTCGACCTCATCGTGCGCGACACCTGCCGCTTCCGCCCGAGCGTGCCGGGGCTCTCGGAGAGCGCGCGCGTGGTCAGCATCGTCGGGCGTTTCCTGGAGCACGCCCGCATCCTCTACTTCCGCAACGGCGGCGAGGAGGAGTACTACATCGGCTCGGCCGACATGATGCGGCGCAACCTGGAGGCGCGGGTCGAGGTCCACGCCCCGGTAGAGGACACGGAGCTGCGCCAGGAGCTGCGGCTCATCCTCGACGTCCAGCTCGCCGACCAGCGCTCGGCTTGGGACATGCGCCCGGACGGCACCTACGTGCAGCGCAAACCCACGGACGAGACCGCCAAGGGCGCACAGGAGACCCTCAACGGCGTCGTCGAGCGGCGCGTCGCGGCCGCCTCAAAGCACAAGGAGAAGAAGATCCGCTCGCGCCTGCTCAACCACTTCCAGCGACGGCTTAGGAGCAAAGAAGAGCTGGAGTGAGGCGGGCGACGAGGCTCAGCCCGCGAGCGCCTCGATGCGGCTCGCCAATGCGAAGTCGAACTCGGTGATGCCCCCAGCGTCGTGGGTGCTCAGGTCGATCCGTACCGTCTGGTAGACGTTGAACCACTCGGGGTGATGGTCCATGGACTCCGCCACCAGTGCCACGCGGGTCATGAAGCCGAATGCCTCGATGAAGTTGCCGAACCGGAGCTCCTTGTGGAGCTTACCGTCCACCAACTGCCAAGGGGCGGTCGCCGAGGCGTTCAGCTCGCGCAGCGCGCGCTCGATCTCGGCCGGTTCCAGCTTGACGCGATTCATCTGACTGGCCTCCGTTTCGTGGGATTGCCCGCGGCGATCGGGGTGATCCGCCGCCGCTTGTTGCATTCCAGTTGGGATGGATACGCGGCGAATCAACACGGGATCCGGGCCTCGCAGACCAGGCACGACCGTCCGGGCGGACGCGGCCCTCTCACCGCGTCCAGGCGGCGCCGGGTCGGCGCCCAGGGCACAGTTGCTCGCCGGCCGATCAGGCCTTCTCAAGCCCTGCCGCTTGCCTGGCCTTGCGTGCCGCGGGCTTGGCGACAACCTCTTGGACCTCTTCGGCGGCCTCGACGGTCGCCTCAGCCGCGGCCGCGATCTGCTCGGCCGCCTCGGCCGCCCTAGCCTCGACCACCTCGGGGGCCAGCTCTTTGGCTGCCGCGAGGCCGGGGATCCAGTCCCTGATTGCGGTCAGACCCTCCTTGGCCAAGGCATAGGCCTCCTCCGCGCCTTGGATGATCCGGTCGTGGACAGTCTTGTCCTTGTAGCCGTAGGTGACGAGGGACCCCAGGGCGAGCCCCGCAGCGAATGGGATGAGGGGAAGTGCCACTGATCGTCCTCCTGCTCGAAACCCCGCTCCCAGCGTACCGCGTTGGGATCGAGGCGCCACAAACGCTCGGCGGCCCGCGGCCGTTGCCGACCGCAGGCCGCCACCCCGCCGTGAGACGCGCGCGGCGTTCGCGCCGAGCCGCCTGTCGAGCAACCCGCGCCGGGGACTACTCCCGACACCCGGCCGCGGCCCCGTCAAACGCTCGGGCGGTTTCACCCGCCGTCAACTTAACTATAGCTCGGCGCACGGGTTTTGCCGGCGCCGCCCAATCGCCACGCGTGCAAATTGCCCGCGACCCGGCCTCGGCGCCACAATGCGTTACAGCCGCTCGCAAGGCGTCGCCATGCAACGCTTCGTCCTCGATACCAGTCTCTTCACCAACCCGGATGTGTACCGCGCCTTCGGCCCCGACGCCCAGGCGGCGATCCGCGTCTTCGCCCGCTTGGCCCGCGCCACCGGCGCGGAGTTCTACATGCCCGGCTCGGTGTACGAGGAGCTCGGCAAGATCAAGGACCTCTCCGAGGTGTCGGCCGAGTTCGAGGCGGTGGTACGCATCCGTTCGCCGCGCAAGCACGAGCTGACCATCCCCGGCGCCCTGCTCTACGAGTTGATCGAGGAGGTGCGCTACCGCATCGACCGCGGGCTACGCATCGCCGAGGAGGCGGCCAAGGAGGCCGCCGCCTCGAGTGAAGATCCAGGCCGGCTGATCAACCGCCTGCGCGGGCGTTACCGCGAGGCCCTGCGCCAGGGAATCCTCGACAGCAAGGAGGACGTCGACGTCCTGCTCCTGTCCTTCGAGCTGGAGGCGGCCCTGGTGTGCGCCGACGAGGGCCTGCGCAAGTGGGCCGACAAGGTCGGGATCGAGATCGCCCGTCCGCTGAACTTCCGCGGCATCCTGGAGCACCTGGCGCGGCCGACCCAAGCCATCCCCGCGGCCACTGAGTAGAATTCCCCTTCCACCGCACCGCAACGCGCCCCCGCAGCCCCGCCCCCGAAGCCATGCGTCCTGTCCGACTGCTCGCGTTCTTAAGCCTCACCCTCGGTCTCGCCGCCCTAATGCTCGCCGCCGGCTGCGCCAGCAAGGGCGACGCCAAAGGTCCCGGAGCCGCGGCCCAGGAGCCGCCGCGCGAAATCGAGATCTACTTCGCGACCACCAGGGCCCCGGCGCCCACGGGCGGGGGGTTTGGTGCCGAGCGCGGGGGGCTGACGCATGGCGTCGCTGCCGTCGCCATCCCGCCGGGCCACCAGATCGGGCGGCACGAGAAACCGTCCGTGTTCCGCTTCGAATGGTCGCCGGACGAGCGCAAGCACATCGCGCTCAAGGAGGTCACCGCGCTCGAGCGCGACGCCTTCTTCGAGCGTCTGGCCTGGGCGGTGAACCTATCCCCGGAGCGCAGCCTGATGGTCTTCGTCCACGGCTATAACGTGGATTTCGACCAGGCGACCAGCCGTCTCGCGCAATTCGTAACCGACCTCAAGTTCTCCGGGCCGGTCCTGCTCTTTAGTTGGCCGTCGCAGGGGAGCCTCACCGGCTACGCGGTCGACGACAACAACGCGCAGTGGTCCGAGCCCCACCTGGTGACGCTGCTCAACGACCTGCTCGGCCAAACTCCGGCGCGGCAAATCTACCTGGTCGGGCACAGCATGGGTGCCCGGCTCCTCACGCGCGGCTACAACACCATGGCCGCCGATCGGCTGGTCTACGGACCTAACCCGTACCGCGAGATGATCCTCGTCGCGCCGGATATCGATGCGGACCTCTTCCGCGACGACATCGCCCCAAGGCTGGCCCGCAACGGGATCCACGTCACGCTCTATGCCTCCTCGGGCGACCGCGCGCTGATGGCCTCGAAGACCTTTCACGGGTACCCGCGCGCCGGGGACTCCGGACAGGGCCTGGTGATCGTCCCCGGGGTGGAGACCATCGACGCCAGCACCGCCGAGGGCGGGTTCCTCGGCCACTCCTACTTCGCCGAGGACCGCCGCATCATGGAGGACATCTTCGGCCTGGTGCAGACCGGACAGCACGCGGACAAGCGCTTCGGCCTTCAGGGCGTGGACACGCCGCAAGGGCGCTACTGGACGTTCCGTAAATAGGCGCGGACCGGAGCCGGGGCTCAGTCCACCACCGCTGCCCCGCGGAAGAGCTGATGCAGTAGTCCGGTGAGCTTGGGCACCTCCTTGGCGAACCTCAGCACCCAGAGCCCGCCCTCCTCCGTGAGTCCGGTCTGAACCACATGGGTGTGGCCGAGGATCCCGCGCAGATGGTCCATGAAGGCGAGGGCGTTCTCGCGCCGCCGGAAGCGGCAGCAGAAGTCGTGCGAGACTCGCCCGTCGCGCTTGAAACGCTCCACCGACTCCACTAGGCCGCTCAGAAAGGCCCGGCCGAGATCCCGCTCCAGCGCCGCGTCGCTCGTGCGCCCCGCCTCGTCCAGATAGAGCACCAGGCGCAGGATGCGCCCGGTGAAGAAATCCCCGGGTAGCTCGACGGTGTCGGCCGCGCGCACGGCGATGTCGTAGACCCCGGACCAACCGGTGACGTATTTGGTCCGGTGCGTACCCGGCGCCTCCTCCTTGAGCACGATCCCCTCGCGCCCCTCGGCGTCCAGCTCGGCGACGAGATCGCGCACCCGCTCCCATTCGGCCGCCGCGAAGCGGCCGAATGACCTGGCCATCGGTAGTCCAAAGCGCTCGCAGAGGGCGTACTTTTCCGCCTCGGGCAAAAAGCCCGGGCGGTCGATCCGCATCAGGTCGAACACGAAGAGCGCGACGTCCTCGGGCACGAACGAGGGGCCGCCCTGGGTGTAGGGGTTGTCCGGCCCGGCGAGCTCCGCGCACACGATGAGGTCGGGCTCGGCCTCGAACAGGGCCCGATCGAGGAACTCCGCGACCCGATCGGTCGCGAAGGGACAGACATACCCGCCGCGGGTGAGCGCCACCAGCCGATCGCCGGAGCGGAAGATCCGCACGTTGAAGCCGTCGATCTTCTCCTCGACCCAGAACGGCCCGGAGAACTGCTGCGCCAGCCCCTGCTCAAGCCGGAAGATCCGCCCGATGTGCGGGTAGCCCGCGATCAACCGCCCGTGCCAGGACACCGCCCCTTTCGGGCTGCCCTGGAAGTCGTCGGTAAGCCGCAGGTAGCGGCTGCCGCCGTATTCCTCCCAACGCGCCCTGCCCCGCGCGAGCGCCTGCTCCAGGGCTTGTCCTGTCTTCACCGCGTGCTGCCTCAGGCTGGATCAATGGGGCCGGCGGTCGATCTCGGTCGCCAACGCGTGCAGGGACCGGGAGACCTCCACCGGGTAGGGCTCCGGGTCGCGCAGCCGCTTGACACCCTCGGGCAGGTGCGCGAGCTGATCGGCGCAGCGCGCGCGGATCGCGTCGAGTCCCTCGGCCGGCCCGACCCGGCGCCCGGCGCGCATCGCCGGCACCAGCAGGGGCTCGCCTTCCGCGGGGTCGGACGCTAGGGTCAGTCGATCTCCCGCGAAGCGCCCCGTGTCATCGCGGTGACGATAGACCTGCTTGCGCCCCGGCCAGGAGGCCTTGCCCTCGGAGCGCTTGCGCCGCGGGAGCCCGGCGTACTCCTGGATCTTGTAGGCGCAGTCCAGGTAGGGGGCGTCGGCCGAGGTGTCGAGGCGGGTGCCCACACCGAAACCGTCCACCGGGGCGCCGTGCGCGACCAACTCCGCCAGGTCGTGCTCGTCGAGCCCGCCACTTGCGAAGATGCCGACCGATGGGAGCCCCGCCCCGTCGAGGATGGCCCGCACCCGCCGGGCATGCTCGGCGAGGTCCCCGCTGTCCAGACGCACTGCCTTGATGCGGATCCCCGCCTCGGCAAGGCGCGGGGCGATGGCAGCGACCGTCTCCGCCCCCGCCTCGGTGTCGTAGGTGTCGACCAGCAGGACCACATTGCCGGGCTGGGCCCGGGCGAACTGCTCGAAGGCGTCGGACTCGCGCGCATGGGCCTCGATGAAGGAGTGGGCCATGGTCCCGAAGGATGGGATACCCCAGCGCATGTCCGCGAGCACGGTCGAGCTGCCGGCGAAGCCCGCGATGTAGCTCGCGCGGGCGGCGTAAAGGGCCGCCTCCGCCCCGTGCGCGCGGCGCATGCCGAAGTCGACCAGCAGCCGCCCCGGCGCGGCAAGCACCGAGCGCGCCGCCTTGGAGGCGATCAGGGTCTGAAAGTGGACGATGTTGATCAGCCGGCTCTCGACGAGCTGGGCCTCGGGGATCGGGGCCACCACCCGCACCAGTGGCTCATCGGGGAAGCAGACCGTCCCCTCGGGCAGGGCGTCGACGTCGCCGGTGAAGCGCCAATCGGCGAGCCAGTCGACGAAGTCGGACCGGAAGCGCCCGGTGCCCCGAAGCCAGTCGAGCTCCTCGGACGTGAATCGGGCCTGCTCCAGGAGCTCGATGAGCTGCTCCAACCCGGCGGCGACATAGAACCCGCGGTCCCGCGGCAGGGCGCGGGCGAAGAGCTCGAAGGCCGCCGGCTCCTCCATGCCCTCGGCGAAGTAGGCCTGGAGCATGGTGAGCTGATAGAGATCGGTGAGTAAGATCGATCGGGTCGGGTCCACTCGGGTCTCCCTCAGGGCTTGCCGGGGCGCAGCTCGGCGCCGGCCCGACGCATCTCGTCGAGGGCCCGGGCGCCGTCGCCCCGGTGGACATCGACCGCGCGCACGGCCTCGGTGAGCACGACCACCGCGAACCCGGCGGCGATGGCGTCGAGCACCGTCTCACGCACGCAGTAGTCGGTCGCCAGTCCGCCGACGAATACCCGGCCGACTCCGAGCGCCCGTAGCCGGTCCGCGAGATCGGTCCCGCTGAAGCCCGACAGGGCCTCCGCCTCGGGCCGGGTCGCCTTGGAGATCAGAATCGCATCCGCGGGTAACGCCAGGCCCGCGGCGAAGCCCGCACCCGGACTCTCCGCCACGCAGTGCGGCGGCCAGGGCCCGCCCTGGGCCGCAAAGGAGCAATGGTCCGGCTGGTGCCAGTCGCGGGTCGCGAAGACCGGCAGACCCTCTGCGCGGAAGCGGCCAATCCAGGCGTTGAGCACCGGGATGACCGCATCCCCGTCGGGGACAGCCAATGCCCCGCCGGGGAGAAAGTCGTTCTGCACGTCGACCACCACTAGGGCATCCCCCGCGCGGGGTACGACCGACTGGATGCCTGACATCGGCGCGGGACCTCCTTCGGTTCGAGCCACCTGGTGCAAGTATGGACCCTCCCTCAGCCGATTCACGGCCCCGAGCCTCAACGGTATGCCGCCCGAGCGTCCTGTCGCCGTCACCCCAGGCTGCGCGCGAAGTGCGATCGCGTTCACGGATTCCGCCACTCGCGAGGGCTAGTCTTTATCGCACCGGGTCAGGGCGACGCACGTAGTCAGCGAACCCTGGGGGGAGCCCGGTCTTCCGACAGAGGTGTGAAGGGGTTGGGCCGTCCAGCAGTATGGGGCGGCCCGCTTTATTTTTGCGTCTCCTCCGCGCGCCCTCAGCCGAGTAGCCCCAACGCGGCGAGACTCGCCTCCATCTCACCCGCCCAATCGCGGTTCGCACGCGGGTTGGCGGGGCTCGGATGGAGGACCTGAGCGATCTCAACCGGCAGCCCCGCGAGCGCGACCCGCGCCCGCCCGGCCGCGAAGCCGCCGACGCCGAGCACATGAGTCGGCCGCAGCGCCTCGACCACCGCGCGCAAGGCGGGGTCACAGACCCGGTACAGGCGCTCGCGATCGGCGGTGGGTAGCTTGTCCGGGGTGCGATTGCGCCCGCTCGTCTCCAGGAAGCAGAGCGGGCAGTAGTTCACCACGAAGAACCGCGCGAAGAAGTGCTCCGGCACCCCGAAGCGCTCGCGCGCCCAGCCCCAGAGTCGCTGACCGCTCACCTCTCGGCGCCGGCAGTCAAAGCCGAGCACTGGCCGCTTGGGATGCTCCGGCACCGGTCGGACCACCGGTCCCGAGATCCCCAGCCAGTCCCGCACTAGCACGACGTCGCCGAAGGGCACCCCGGTCTGGGCCATCCCCCAGGGCCCTGGGTTCATCCCCAGCAGGACCGCGCGCGGCCGGCGGCCCCAGCGCGCGAGGTAATCGCAATGGCGATCCCAGGCGTAGGCGAGCGGGTTATAGACGTGGGTGACCGGCGCGCGGGCAAGCTCCAGCGGCGCCACCTCGTCGCGCAGCCGCTCGGCGATCGCGACCAAATCCATGCGTCAGCCCCGGGACGGCTCCGGCGCGGCCAGCGCCAGCTCCAGGGCCGCACGCTCGGCCTCGGAGTTGACGTTGGCGAAGGCGAGCAGCCGCCCGCTGAGATCGGCGACGGCCACGCGGTGGCGGGCGTACCAGCGCCCGACCTCGCGCCCGCCCTCGGCGAGGAAGGCGTCGAGGTCGGTCCGCAGGGCCGTTGGGATCAGTGCGTAGACACGCTGCACGCGCACCCCGTCGCTCGCCACGGCGATCTCCGCCGCCGAATCCCGCTGAGCCGCGCACAAACGCTCCGCCAGGTCCGGGGCAAGGCAAGGGCCATCGCAGGGCACGGTTAGGATCCAAGGGGACGCCACCGCTGCCAGCACCGCCGCGATCCCCGCGAGCGGCCCCTCGAAGCCCGCGGTCGCGTCCGCGATCACCGGATAACCCCGGGCCGCGTACTCGTCGCGGTTGCGGTTGGCGCTGATCACCAAGGCGCCGACCTGCGGGGCGAGGCCCTGGATCACCCAATCGATCAGGGGGTGGTCACGGAAGGACACCAGCCCCTTGTCGCGCCCGCCCATGCGCAGGCCCGCACCCCCGGCCAGGATCACCCCGGTGATCGTCTCGCGCCGGGGCGGCTCCAGACCCCGCGCCCCGTCGGCGCGCTGCTTGGTCACCGCAGACGATGGACCGGGGGTCGCGCTCACGGGGCCAGACGCTCGACGGACCAGCCGCTCGTGGCCTCGCGGGTGTAGCGGAAGCGGTCATGCAGCCGGCTCTCGCGCCCCTGCCAGAGCTCGATAGTCGCGGGGGCGACCCGGTAGCCGCCCCAGAAGCTCGGCAGGGGGATCTCGCCATGGGCGAACTTGCGCTTGATCTCGTCGACCTTGGCGTCGAGCAGCGAGCGTGAGGTGATGACCTGGCTCTGCGGCGAGGCCCAAGCCCCGATCTGGCTGCCCCGCGGGCGGGTCGCGAAGTACTTGAGCGACTCGGCCGTGGAGATCCGCTCGGCGGTCCCGGTGACCTTCACCTGCCGCGCCAGCGCGACCCAGGGGAAGAGCAGCGCCACCCGCGGGTTGTCCTCCATCTGGCGGGCCTTGCGGCTTTCGTAGTTGGTATAGAAGACGAAGCCGCGCTCGTCGTAGAGCTTAAGCAGCACGGTGCGCAGCCAGGGCTGGCCCTCGCTGTCCACCGTCGCGAGACTCAGGCTGTTGGGCTCGGGCAGCCCCATGGCGATGGCGTCCTCGAACCAGCGCTGAAACATCCGCAAGGGGTCGGGGTCGAGGGCGTCGCGCGAGAGTCCCTCGGCCATGGCCCGATCGCGAAACTGCTCTGCAGCGGTCGTCATCGCAAGCACCCTCCGGCCCTCGTCATCGCCGGCCGCGATCATGGATGCGGCCGCCGGGCGGCGCAAGGGAGCCGCCGATCACCTGGTAGGTGTGGGCCCCTTCCGCTGAAGCGAGTCAAAGCCGCCACCCACGGGATCGCGTCAGAATCCACTGCGCCGACCCTGTCGGATCCGTCCACCGCCGTTGCCGCATCGGCTCCGGCCACCAATGGCTTCGAGGTGGCATTCGACACGTCTCCGCGGACTCTAGTCCCGTTGACTGCCCCGTTTTCAGGCGACCTTACAGGTGCCATTTCCGGCACCGGATAAACCCAGAGGTGGGCATCGATGAGCGTGGAATTCTCCGAAGACGTGGCCCCGCTGACGGACCTCAAGGTCAACCCGGGTCGCGTGGTCCGACATGACGCCGAGGCGCATAGACCGGTGCTCCTCACCAGCCGAGGCCGCGGGGTCGCGGTGATGTAGTGCCTGTCCGACTACGAGCAGGCCGCCGAGGGACGCGCCTTCCTGCGCGCCGTGGTCGCGGGATTGGCCGACCTGCACGCCGGCCGAGGACTCTCCCTCGCCGAGGTCAAGGCCAGGTTCGGCCTGGCCTAGGGGCATGGCGGTCGCCAGGATCAGCTTCGCCGAGTCCGCCCTCGGCGATCTGGCAGGCATCCAGGAGTGGTACAGGGCAGGGGGGGTGCCGCAGTTTGGTCAACGGTTTCTGCGCGAGCTCATTCACCCGCCCTTCCGGATCGTCCATCGCCGGGACGCGCGGCGGGCGCGCATCCCTCGTGTCTGGCGCAGCGAACCGCTGCTCCGGCTGCCGACATCGGTCAGGACCCAGGACCCGGCAGGCTGACCACCACACAACCTCATCGACGACGTCCCCCTGCTCCCCTCATGCGCCTCCAGGAGGGCTACCCGAGACCGACTCGTTGCCGGCGCCCCGATGTCGTCGACCGGCCAGGACCGCATTTGTTGGCCCCCCTCTCGCGGGAAACTGCAACCTTTCCTGGTACCCTCACCCAAAAGACTGTTCACGGCAGGTCACGGCCAA
>JALOTB010000193.1 GCA_025458165.1 Chromatiaceae bacterium
CTCACCACCGCTCCGATAGAGTGGCTTGCGCCAGACGGTGCCGCTGGGGCTCGGCTCCCAGGCCGTCTGGGCGGTATTCACCACCGCTCGTTGGGCGAGGTCGGCATTGACGTCGGCCAGGCCCCCGAAGGTTGGGGCGGACGTCGCCGGGGTTCTGACCTCGGTCTCGGTCATAGGGGGTCTGTCGGACATTCGAGCAATCAGTCCCGCCGAGGTGGGGGTCCCGATGCGTTCACCCAAGCCCAGGTCGCATAGTTGGAGAACAACTGAGGTCTTGCGCCGCCCTCGGCACTATCCATCGACAGCGGCCCCGGTAAGGGCATTTCTCGGGCCCCCCCGGGCCCGGTTCAGGCGGAGGCCCGAGCTGGCGCCACGACCCGCTCGGCGCCTGCGTTCAGCCACTCAGGCGCATACTTTACGGACGCCGCGCCGGTCTGGCGCAGGATCTCGGTCTGGTAAGCGTCCTTTAGGGAAACGCTGATCCATTCAGCGTCTCCCCCGGCACCGGGATGTGCCGCCGTTCTCTCGCGCCTCAGCGCTTGAGAACGACCCGCTCCGAGCGTCGCGCCTCGCGGACGGCGTGCTGATCTTGGCCAGGATGGCCAATAATCAGCGTCTACTGAGCCGGGTCCTGATGCCGGCGGCGATGGCTCCGAGCAGGTAGCCGATGCCTTCCATGCCGAGCGGGCGCGGCGGGTGGAGGCGGCTCTGATGGGACTCGCCGCTGGCGGTCGCCGCCGGCAGGGCGTCATTGATCTCAAGGATCCTGCGCTTGGTGCGGCAGTCGCCGTGGTACCTCGACGCGTCCTTGCGCCGAACGATGGGGAAGCTGTCCAGGATGTAGGCGACGGCGTCGCGGGGGGGAGGAAATCCAACAGTGAATAGCCAAGAGGAGGTTGTGAGTCGGCTGGCATGTCGGTGTCTCTGGCCCCTGACCCCCACTCCTCGATAGGGCCCAGATACCGGTGGACGAAGGCCGCGTCCGGCTCGCAGCGGTGTCGGTTACCGCCAGGACGCGGGGTCGCAGCCAGTCACGAAGGGGCCTCCCGGGTGCCGAAGGCGTCTCGGCTTCGTAGGTCTCGGGTGGCGGTACGGGGAGCTGCTGTCGATATCCGTAGGTGAGATCTGTCCCTCCCAGCGTCTGGCGGGCCGCGCGAGGAAAGCTCTTTAGGCTTGGGAGCTTGACTAACAGTCACGTCCCGTCTCGTTGTCAGGCCCTCTCGGAGTCCGACTCTTCCCGGCCCTCGGCCAGGCCGTTTCGCGCTAGCACCGAGTAGACCTTGCGGCTCGTGTTGGCCAGGCATGAGAGGTCCTTCAAGCCCGGTCGCTCGCCGGCATCCAACCGGGCCTCCCAGCCGTCGAGCTCGTTGCCGAGAAACTCCAGGAGCTTCAGCGAGCAGCCTTCGCAGGTGCCGGCGCAGATCTGGGCTTCCGGCATGTCGAACGGGACCGCGTTGCGCACCTGTGCGATCAGCGATCGCATGGCCGTCGGGCTGTCCGGCTTGGCGCGGCGGCTGGGGGTGGGCTCGCTCATCCGGGCAAGGGGCCCGATCAGGCCCGCGACATGAACTCGCCGGTGATGGTATTGACCTTGATCGTCTCGCCCTGGGCCAGGTACTCAGGGACGAGCACCACGAGGCCGGTCGCCAGCGTCGCTGGTTTGTTGCGGGCGGAGGCCGAGGCGGCCTTCATCGCCGGGGCGCACTCGATGATCTCTAAGGTCACGGTGGCAGGGAGCTCGATGCCGACCGGCTCGCTGTTCACCAACACTGCGAAGATGCCCTCCAGTCCCTCGGTGAGATAGGGCAGCTCGGCCTCCAGGGCATCGCGGTCGAAGGTGAATTGCTCGTAGGTCCCCTTGTCCATGAAGGTACAGCCGTCGTTGTCCTGGTAGAGGAGCTGCACCGGCCGGCGCTCCAGCTCCACCGGCTGCACCTGCTCATCGCCCTTGAAGCTCCCCTGGAACTTCTGGCGGGAGACGACGTTGCGCCCTTTGACCTTGTAGAGGGTATTTCCGCTGCGCGAGGACGCGGTCTGGACCTGGAGCTCGGTGATATAGACCACCGCGCCATCCACCTCGATGACGCTCCCCCGTTTGATCTCACCGGCCTTCATCGGCGTGCCCGTCCGGCTGTTGCATACGATGGCGCATGATACATGCTCGAGATGTCCGTGGGCCTGCCCCTCAACGCGGGAGGCGCGCCCAACCGCCCCACCAGGGAAGCCCGCGGGGACCGAGGTGGCGGACGTCAGCATCCGCATCGACGAGAGGATCGATGCGGCCCGACGCGAGAAGCTGGAGGCCGCTTGGCGGTGGGGCTTCGGTCCGTTGGAATGCCAAGCAGGGCCACCTGGCCATCGTCGAGTGCAACCCCGCCAGGGTCGGCTCGCGGGTGTTTCGCGACCTCGCGCTCGGCAGCGGCCGGCATGCGGAGCTAGGGTTCCTTGATCGACCCTCATCTTCACGCGCGAGTCAAATTTTTCCAGGCTGCAGGTGTGCCTGATCGAACAGTTGATCGAAGGCCGCCTGCAG
>JALOTB010000194.1 GCA_025458165.1 Chromatiaceae bacterium
CGGCCGGCCGGTCGCGATCAGGTGGCGGTGGTGCTGCTGCCAGCGCGACAGGTCGTCCGGGTGGATGATCCGCTCCATCAGCTCGGGCCGCAGGTAGAAGTCCTCCTGGGTGTAGCCCGTGAGCGACTGGACCGCCGGGGAGACGTACTCGAAGCCCCCCTGCAGACGCTGGAAGGTGGCGAACTCCAGGCTGAGATCGGCGAGCGCGTGGTAGAGGTCGCGCTCGCGGCGCATCTGCTGGCGGGTGACCACGAGGCTGCCGGCCAGCCCACCTACGGACAGGGCGAGGACCACCGACACCGCGAGCTCCGCGACGTGGAGCGGGATTCCGAGGACGAGGACCTGGACAGCCGATACGGCGGCGAGCAGCAGGCCGGCCAGGACGGCCCCGGCGGCGATAGCGCCCCCGCGGGCACGCAGCAGCTCGGCAACGGCCCGGGTGCCCGCGGCCGGTGGGAGCTCGCTGCGGCGCGGCGCGGACACGGTCGGCTGACGCCTCAGCGGTAGCGTCGCAGGTAGGCGCGCTCGAAGGCGCGCTTCGCCCAGTGGAACACGGGCGAGGCCGGCAGCATCAGGTTGAATCGCTCTGTCCGGGCCACGAGCATGCCGCTGTCCAGGCTGTCGACGATGCAGACGAGCTCGACGCGGAACGTCGCCTCTGGAGTCCGGCCTGCCAGCTCGGCCACCAGGTTCTCGGCGGCCGTCGCCGCCTGCAGGTCGGCCATGTGGGCCTGCTTGGGCATCCAGTCCGGGCCGGGGTAGCTGCCGGCATCGCCGGCGACGTAGACCCGCTCCGGGCCGTCCACCCGCGCTCGGCGATCGGCGCGGATGAACCCGCCCTCCGAGCGCGGCAGGTCGGTCGCGTCGAACCACTGGTTGCCCGTCATGCCCGGCATGAACAGGATCAGGTCAGCTGGGATCTCACCTCCCTCGGTCTGCACGCTGCCGGCGCTGAAGCCCTTGAGCTTGTGCCCAAGGTGGGTCTCCACGCCGCGCCGGGCCATCTCCCGGAGCAGACGGTCGACCGCCTTGGGGCCGAGGCGCTGGCCGGGCTTTTCGGCGGGCGAGAAGAACACCAGACGGAACCGGTCGCGCCGGCCCTGCTTGCGCAGCAGCCGGTCGAGGCCGAACAGGTACTCGAACATCGGGCCGCCGCGCATCGCGGCCGGCTCCTTGGGGTTTCCCGAGAAGCCGATCGCGATGGTGCCGCCGTCCATGGCGCCGAGCCGGTCGCGGATGGCGACCGCCGCCGCGATTCCCTCGCACGGGGTGATCGCGTGCTCGATGCCGGGCAGGGCCTTGATGAAGCGGCCGCCGCTCCCGATAACCAGACCGTCGTTCTCGACCTCGCCCCCCTCGGTGCGCAGCACCCGCCCGTCCGGGCTGAGCCCGGTCGCGGCGTGCGGGTGAAACGCGACGCGGTGGCGCCGAAGGAACCCCTCGAGCGGGAGGACCAGCTCCTCCGGCCGGCGCAGCCCGCTCGGGATCCAAATGGTCCCGGGGTAGAAGACGAGCTCGGGCCGCGGCGCGACGAGCGTGAGGTCAAGACCCGGATCCAGCTGCCGCAACCTGCGAATGGAGGACAGGGCGGCGAAGCCCGCGCCGACGACGGTCACGCGGCGGGTCACTGGCGCCTCCGATTGCTTGCGACGGGCGGCATGATGCGTCAACGGGCCGGACCAGCGAGTGGCTGAAGTGATCGCGATTCTATGCCCTGCATCGGCCGGCGCACAGCGACGGCGCGGGGGTTTTCGGCGCACCGCGCGCGGAACCCGCGGCACCCCGGAAAATCCGCCCGTAACGACCCCCGACCGCCTATCATTCCTGGGCTTGGCATTCCCATTGGACGACTCGCGGACGACACCATGACGACCAACGCCGGAACCCTCATCGGGCACCTGACCGAGGTCCGCGGCAACGAGTTCGTTGCCCGGCTGCTCGCCGACCACGAGGGCTTCCAGCCCGTCATCTGCTTCGAGAGCGAGGAGGTGACGGTCGGCCAGATCGGCGGCTACGTCGCCGTCGCGCAGGCCGGCGTGCACGTTGTCGGGCTGGTCGCCCGGACCTGGCAGGAGGATCCGCCGATCGGCGCCGGCGACGGCGTGCCGCGCCGCTTCATCGCGATGATGCCGGTCGGCCAGATCGACGAGCGCGGACACTTCATGCGCGGCGTGCACCGCTTCCCCACGACCGGGGCCGAGGTGCACGCGATGGACTCGGGGACCCTGGGCATCCTGTTCGAGCAGTTCCGCAAGCTCGGCTTCGACGTCGGCCACCTGCCGTCGCGGCCTGAGGCCAAGGTCTATCTCGACCCCTCGCCGATGTTCGGCCGCCACCTCGCGATCCTCGGCCAGTCCGGCGCGGGTAAGTCCTGGACGGTCTCGGCCCTGATGCAGCGCATGGTGCAGGTCATGCCCCGCTGCCACGTGATCGTGCTCGATCTGCACGGCGAGTACGCGTGGAAGGACGAGAAGGGCAACCTGCAGATGATCTTCCCACCGGGCATCGCGCGCTATGTCGACGCGCGC
>JALOTB010000117.1 GCA_025458165.1 Chromatiaceae bacterium
CCGAACATAGATACACGGGCGTTCTCGGCGCTCGGCTGAAACCCGTGCGCTGCGCGGCTTCCCACCAGGCGTGTTACTCGGAAGTGTCAAAGTCGGGTCTAATCCGCCCCGCACGGATGTCGACCCCATGAGATGGAGCCAAACCGATGAGCGTGGAAGCCCCCGACAGCTTCGCACTGGACTCGCTGGAAACGCTGAGACGGCGACTACTGGACCTCTCGGCCCGCAATCGGCTGCTCAACTTCCCGCACGGGCGGGCCGGCAATGTCCGAGTCATCGACGAGCTGCCGAACGAGCTGCATCGGATGTTGCTCTCGGAGGAGGAGCTGCGCTTCGAGCCGGTTCCCGAGCCCACGCGGACGCAGCTCGTCGAGGCCGGCTACCTCGGGCAGGACCCACAGACCGGCGAGGTCCTTCGGGGCGCCAAGGGGCCGACGGCGGCGGAATGGGGGCAGCGGCTCGGCTTCCCTACCAGCTACGACCTTCCCTCCCCGCGGGAAACGGGCAACAACCCGCGCAAGCACACCGACAGGGCGGTCCAGACGCTCCTCTTCCCCTCCGAGCTCGAAACGCGCCTGCGCGCATTGCGGGCGAAGGCCGAGACGGCGATCGAGGAGACCGGCGCCAACATCTGCTACGCGGCGTTCGGCTTCCTCGAGTGGTACGACGGCGC
The DNA here is from genome assembly GCA_025458165.1 of Chromatiaceae bacterium. Taxonomy (GTDB): domain Bacteria; phylum Pseudomonadota; class Gammaproteobacteria; order Chromatiales; family Chromatiaceae; genus JALOTB01. Next base: position 674 of record JALOTB010000117.1, read on the forward strand.
CGAGAGCGACACCCCGCGGCACGCGCCCCTGCTCCTAGTGCCCGTGCGGATCGCCAAGGGGCGCCTCAACGCGGCCAACGGAACCTACCACTACACCGTCGCCTACACGGGCGAAGACATCCTGCCGAACCTGTCCCTGCGCGAGAAGCTCCGCATCGACTTCCAGCTCGCGTTGCCGGAGCTCGACGACCTCACCGCGCCGGAAGACTATTTCGCGGCGGTCCAAGAGCTCGTGGCCAAGCCGCAGCCACGCTGGAGGGTCCGGCGCTGGGTCACCGTCGCCCTGCTGAACTTCAGCAAGCTGCTGATGTACCTCGATCTCGACCCACAGCGCTGGCCGGGGCATCAATCGATCACCAGCCATCCCATCGTCAGCCGTTTCTTCTCGACCCAGTCTCAAGAAGGTCCTGGCAGTGGTTTCTGCGACGAGCATCCGATCGACGACATCCCGGAGATCCATCAGCGTTATCCGTTGATCGACGACGCGGACAGTTCTCAGCACAGCGCGCTGATCGACGCGGTTCAAGGGAAGAACCTCGTGATCGAGGGGCCGCCCGGCACCGGCAAGTCCCAGACCATCACCAATCTGATCGCCGCGGCCCTCGCCGAGGGCAAGCGGGTGCTGTTCGTCGCCGAGAAGCTGGCCGCCCTCGAGGTCGTCAAGCGACGGCTGGACCGCGCCGGCCTGGGCGACTTCTGCCTGGAGCTGCACAGCCACAAGACCCAGAAGCGCAAGGTGTTGGACGACGTCTCGACGCGGCTGAGCAACCACAGCCGTTACCGACAACCGGCGCAGATCGACGCCGACATCGCCCGCTACGAGGCGCTGAAGGACGAGCTTCGCCAGTACGCCGAGCTGATCAACAGCCCCTGGAAGCGAACCGGCCTCTCGATCCACCAGATCCTCGCGGCCGCGTGCCGCTACCGCGAAGAGCTCGCTGTCGACCCGGGCACCCTGCACCCCGAGGGGTTCGACGGGGAGGTCCTGACCCCGGACGTCCAACGCCAGAGCCGCGACACCGTCGGACTGCTCGCCGACGTCTACGGGGCGATCCTCGCTCAGCTCGGCGGGAGCGGGAGCTTGCGCGACCACCCCTGGTTCGGGGTGGGGAACCTCGACCTGCAGCTCTTCGACACGCCGCGCGTCTGCGCGTCCCTGTCGCAGTGGCAGGAGGCCCTCGCGGCCCTGGCGGGTGCGGTGGCCGCCGTCGCCGAGCGGCTCGGCGTCGAGCCGGCGAGCGTCCTCGACGACCTCCACGCCATCGAGACCCTCCGGGCAGACCTTCTCGCGACCCCGATGCTGCGCGGCAACGAGCTGCTCTCCGCCTTATCCCATCTGAGCGGGCCGGACCTCGCCGCGGTGGAACGGCGATTGGCGCTCCACCACGAGATCCGCGGATTGCGCGCAACCCTGGCCGGCCGCGTTCGGCCCGCGGTGTTGGATGCGCCGGAGACACGCGGTCACCTGCCCGTAGCGTATGCCGGACTCGGCGCGCTTGGCGTGGCGCCGGACAGCGATCTCGGCACCCTGACGACGGCGCTCCGGCGCGTCGACGAGCTGCAACGGGGCCTCAAGGAGCTCGGCCGACCCATGGCCGAGGTTGCCATCAGCCTTGGCCACGCGTTCACGGACGTCATCAAGCTCAACGAGGCCGGCCTCCGCGAGTTTCGGGGCCTGGTCGAGCTGGTCGGTCAGTTGCGGCCCCCGCTCCTCGGCCTGCGCGGGGAGTGGTGCGACGACGACGGGCTGGATGAGCTGCTACCCGAGCTCCAGTCCCGGCTCACGGGCCTGCAGGCCGCGCACGATGCGCTGCAGGCTGTCTTCGCCCTCGACCGACTGCCGCGCCCCGATGAACTCGATGAGGCTCGCGCGCGCCTCGCCGAGCGCGGTCTGCTCGGCTGGTTCAATGGCGCCTGGCGTGCCGCCCGCCGCCGGGTGCTCGCCCTCGCCGCGAAGCCGGGCACGGGGATCAAGGCCCTCTCGGGTCACCTCGACCGGCTGGTGCAGTATGCGCGGGACAAGCAGTCCCTCGAGACGGATGGCCGTTTCGGGCGTGCGCTCGGCCCCCACTTCAGCGGACTGAACACCCCGATCTCCGACCTGACGGAGCTCAGAGCCTGGTACAGGTCGACGCGCCAGCGCTACGGCCTCGGGTTCGGTCCCAAGGTCGCGCTCGGTGACGCGGTGATCGGCATGCGCAGCAGCGTCGCAAAGGGCATCCAGTCGCTCGCGCAGCAGGGCATCTTGGCGAGTGTCGACCAGGTCCTCGGTGGCCTTGCGGAGTTGCGGTCGGTATTCCCCGGTTACTCGCCGCTGCAGTCGGACACGGCGGCCCTGGTCGCCGCGGACGGACCGCTCACCACCCTCGGCGACCGGCTGGGCGGCCACCTCAAGGTCTGCGGGGAGTGCCTGTTGGATGCGCAGATCGCTGTCGCAGAGCTCGCCCAGATCGCAGGCCAACTGCAGAGCCTGCAATCCCGGTACGCGGACTGGGAGGCAGAAGCCGTGCCGCCGCAGTGGCTCCAGGATCCCATTGACCTCTCAGCGCCACCCGAACGGATCGACGACACGACGATCGCGGCGGCCGAGAACACCGTCGCGCTCGCACGCTGGGTCGAAGGCGGTATCGCCACCGAACCGCTGCGGGGCGCCATCCGGCGGGACCCGTCCGAGGCGATGTTCGCATCGCTCCGCGCGCTGGCCGCGGACCTCTCGGACGCTTGGCAAGCCCAGACGAACCGCTTCGGCGCGTTCGCGGAGCTCACTCAGCTCGACCGTTACGCCTGGCAGCTCGGCGGCAATCCCACGCTCGAAGGGCTCCGTGTGAGAAACCAGGCGGCGCTGACCTCCGCTGACGGGTTGTCGAGCTGGCTCGATTACATACGGGTGCGTCATCGGGCACACGCGATCGGCTTTGCCCGCCTGGCGGTCGCGTTGGAGCAGGGCGAGATCGCGCCAGACGCGATCGACGGGGGATTCAAGCTCGCCGTCACCGACCTACTCGCCCGGCAGATCCTCAAGGAGATACCCGCGCTCGCGCGCTTCTCCGGAAATGCACAGCTCGCCGTGCAGAAGCAGTTTCGCCAGTACGACGAGACGCTCAAGAAGCTGCAGCGCGAGCGTATCGCCTGGCGGATCGCCCAGAACGAGGTCCCCGGTGGCTGGTTCGGGGGCCGGGTCGCGGACTACACCGAGCTCGCCCTGCTGAAGCACGAGTGCGCGAAGAAGAAGCGGCACATCCCCCTGCGCCAGCTCGTGCGGCGCGCGGGCAATGCACTGGCCGCCCTCAAGCCCTGTTTCATGATGGGGCCAATGTCGGTCGCTCAGTACCTGGCGCCGGGCGAGATCGCCTTCGATCTCGTGGTGATGGACGAGGCGTCGCAGATGAAGCCGGAGGACGCTCTGGGTGCGGTGGCCCGGGGCGGTCAGCTCGTCGTGGTCGGGGATCCCAAGCAGCTGCCGCCGACGAGCTTCTTCGACCGGGTGATCGGCGACGACGAGGACGAGGCGGACGCCACGGGAATCGCCGAGTCCGAGAGCATCCTCGACATCGCGATCCCCATGTTCGATGCGCGGCGCCTGCGCTGGCACTACCGCTCGCAGCACGAGCACCTGATCGCCTTCTCCAACCACGCCTTCTACGAGGGCGGCCTGGTGGTCTTCCCCGCCCCCTACAGCGAATCCGACGACTTCGGCGTGAAGTGGACCCGCGTTTCCCGCGGTCGGTTCGTCAATCGCCGCAACCTCGAGGAGGCGCGCGTGATCGCCGCGGCCGTCCGGCAGCACCTCCTCCACCGCCCCGGCGAGTCGCTCGGCGTGGTGGCGATGAGCGCCGAACAGCGGGACCAGATCGAGCGGGCCGTGGAGGAGGCCGCCAAGGAGGACCCTCTCTTCCAGGAGGCGATCGAGAGCAACCAGGTCGCGGAGGAGCCCCTCTTCATCAAGAACCTGGAAAACGTCCAGGGTGACGAGCGGGACGTGGTGTTCATCTCCTGCACCTATGGTCCGGAGGAGGTTGGAGGCCGCGTCTTCCAACGCTTCGGACCCATCAACTCGGACGTCGGCTGGCGGCGGCTTAATGTGCTCTTCACGCGCTCGAAGCGGCGCATGCACGTGTTCAGCTCGATAGGGGCAGACGACATCATCCTATCGGAGCGCTCCAAGCGCGGCGTCGTTGCCTTCAAGGAGTTCCTCGCGTTCGCCGAGTCCGGCCTTCTGCACCGCAGCGCGGACACCGTCCGGGGGCCTGACAGCGACTTTGAGGTGGCCGTGGCGTCGGCACTGAAGCAGGCGGGGTTCGAGTGCCAGCCGCAGGTCGGGGTCGCCGGGTTCTTCATCGACCTCGCCGTCCGCGACCCGGGCCAGGGGGGTCGCTATCTGATGGGCATCGAGTGCGACGGCGCCAGCTACCATTCGGCGAAGTCGGTGCGCGACCGCGACCGGCTGCGTCAGGCGGTGCTGGAGCGTCTTGGCTGGCGCATCCGCCGAATCTGGTCGACCGACTGGTACCGCAATCCGCGCGGGGAGATCGAACCGATCCTCCGCGAGCTCGCGGCGCTGAAGACCGAGGCCGCGGAGCCCGCGGAGGCGGTGGCGGAGGTCCAGGAGGTCAGCGCGATCGTCGAGCGAGACGAGCGCGAGGCGCAGCTCCTCGAGGCTGCCATACCCCCGGATTTAGGCCTGCGCGAGGCGCTCCTGCTGTTCGACGCCGAGGTCATCCGTCGCCAGTTGCCCGACACGCCGGACGATCAGCGACTCTTGCGCCCGGCGATGCTCGAGGCCTTGCTTGAGTTCCGGCCGGCGACCAAGGGCGAGTTCGTCGAGATGCTACCGCTCTATCTGCGACAGGCAACCTGCCCGCAGGAAGGCCGATACCTGGATCAGGTCCTGCGCATCATCGAGGACGCGGAGACGCCGCGCACGCACGCGCGATGATCGCGGCGCAGTCCCCGCTGGAGAATCTGTGGCAGAGAGCGACCGAGCCGGAAGCGTTGTCCAGGGCGGCGATAAGCAGAGATCACGAGCCGACATCGCGGTGGATGCTGCCAAGCACGGCATCGAGGGGAACGGGGTTGCCCTTGGCGGGCTTGCAGAGCTGTTCGGCGCCGGGGCTTACCCAGGCTTTCCCGGGCGGCGTCGATGTGGAGACCTACGCCCGCTCCAAGCCGCACTTCGAGTCGGCGGCGGAGGGGTCTCTGGTGGCCGCCAACGACATCACGGGGATCTTCCGCCTCCTGGTCCGCAACTTCGGCGAGGGGATCTAGCCCTACACCGTGCGCTACGTGAAGGAGCACCAGAAGCGCATGGCGGTTCGAGGTCATCGCGGTAGCGTGTCGAGCGCCCGATGGCTGGGCCGGACAACCGGACAACCCTATAAGGGGTTGTCCGGTCCGTCCGGCCCGTCCAGAGCCAGTCCTGATCGGACATCCGCGTCCTGTCCGGCCTTGTCCTGGTTGTCCGGTAACCAGATCCAATCCTTGTGAATGACAATGCGGCCAGTATGCTGCAATTCGTCCAGGCCCCGCTTGAATGCCTGCCTCTCGGTGTCCGGCTTGCCCGATCCACTGAGTCCACCCTGGGCGAGAACGTACTCGCGGAGCTTATCTTTCGGACATCCCAGTTGTCCTTGGGTCGGCGGGTTCGGAGCATCCTGACACGCGCTCGGCAACTGAGCCTCCTTGCTCTGAAGGCAATCCTTGATGAGGTCGTACAGATGCCACTGCTGGCGACTCAGGTTGTCATCCTTTGTCCCACCCTCGACGCGTTCCAGCACTAGGCTGGTCTGCGGCTCGCCTTCCGAATCGAACAGGTCCGGTAAAACGACGATACGTCCGCGGAACCAGAGCGGATCGAAGCTCGGACCGTCTTTCATTTTCCGGCAGGTCATCTCGACGGTCATCGGTTCCTTCCTCCGCTGCACCAGGATACGGGCATCGGCGTTGCCGCGGATGGCGTAGGCGCCGCGCTCGCGATCCTTATCGCCATGCCCGACGTGATGGATGATGATCACAGCGCAACGGTATCGGGCGCGGAGGTGGACGTTGATGTTCGACAGGAAGGTCGAGACATCGGCATTCTTCGATTCATCGCCGTCACCGAAATTCTGGCTCAGGGTATCGATAACGATCAGGGCCGGATCGTCGCGACCCAGATCCGCGATTCTAAAACCGATCCCCTGTGCCAAAGCGCAAGCATTGCCATCGTCCATCAACGCGGCAGGCAACTCCGACACGAAGAACGGGGCGTCGTGCTCGTGGACCTTGCGAGCGATATGCCACGCTTCGACTCTTCGACCTATTCCACCCTGGCCTTCGCCGCATACATAGAAGACCGCCCCCTGGTGAACACGAAAGCCCGCGAAGTCGACCCCATGAGCAACGGACAACCCGATGTCGATGGCGAGGAACGACTTGTATGTATCGGAATCGCCGTAGAGCACTGTCACCGTATCTCGCTCCAACAGGGGCTTGATGAGGTACTGTGTGCCGCTCAGGTTGCTCCGTATGTCCTCAAGGGAGCGGAATCGAACGACCTCGATGTTGCTTGCGCCCTCGTCATTGGGGCCGTCGAACCCCGAGGCGGCCAGACCGTATGGCGCTGCGTTCAGAGGCCACTGCGCGTTTAATGCCCCGAGGAACAGGCCATTAACTGTCGCTTCCGGGGAGTCGTTCATGCGGCATCCCCCTGGACTGCGTCATTCAGATCGGTGCCGTCAGGTAGCTCGATGACCACCACTTCACGCCCGGCCGCCCGCCAGCGCCGGGTCAACGATTCAGAAGCAGTGCGGCCGGCCCGGTCGCCATCCTCGGCGATCACCAGAGACTCGACAGCAGCGAGCACAGGTAGCCGGCCCAGGTTGCCGCAATCGATAGTGGCCCAAACCGGTCGGAAGGCATGTGCCAGGGTGAGCGCGGTCTCGATGCCCTCGGCAATGCCGAGACCCAGGGTGACCGCGTCATCCGGCCACAACCGAATCACACCATTCGCCTTGGCATGCCCGGCGAGGAGCCTACGCTCTGCACGCCCGTTGCCCACCAAAGGGGTAAAGTGCAACGACATTGGCCTGGCCGTGCGGAAGTCCGTGACGCGGGCGACCAGTGCAGGCAGATGTGAGCGGAACGCGGGAAGAAACCGAAGATCACCGTCCGGCGGCGGGAGGACGCAGCGACGCCCGAGCAGGTACGCCTCACCCTGGGTCCCTGCCAGAGGAACAGACCGATCCCAGATCGCTTGAGCTCGTTCGGACCAGCGTTTCGGGACCGTCGCCGGAATCGCCGCTTTTCCCTGCTCCGGCTCGGGTCTGGGCTGGGCGTGCCCTCCGGGCTCCAGACCGAGGCATGCCGCAACCTGCCAAAGGACTTCTGCAACGGACCAACCGTGAACGTGCGCCAGCAGCGCGAAACCATCACCGGCAAGCAGGGATCCGCCACCACCAGAACAGATGAAGCCTCCCGTCCCATCTCGATCGTCGAATCTGAATCGATCGGTGCCACCGCATCCCGGGCAAGGTCCATGACGCCTGGACAGAAAGCGCTCTCCGATGCTCAATGTCGGAAGAATCTCGCCCCATCGACCGCGGGCTGCTTCCCGGACCAGAGCAAACTCAGGCCGGGGCTGGGTTCGGACCAGATCACTCATGCCCGCTCCTCGGCCAAGATCGCGGCCCGAGTGGCGTCGCAACCCGACGCTGCCCGATGGGTGGGGTACAAACCGAATCTGGGGGCGCCTCGGGAATAGCGCGTCGGTTCCGGGCCGGCTTCACTGCCGGCCGAGGTGTTGCGCTCGTCCTCGCGAACTACGACGACGCTCATTGGTCCCCCCCGTCTGGCCGCCCCATGGGGCGCGCTAGCGCAGCACGCACATCGGAAACCCGCCAATAGTTACGCCCGCGGATTTGCACCGTGTCGCGGCCGACCTGAAACTGGCGTAAATCTGCCGGGGTGAAACTGCCCCTTCCTGCCCGTTTTCTTCCTCCTCGGAGCGATATTGACCTGGCGTCTT
>JALOTB010000195.1 GCA_025458165.1 Chromatiaceae bacterium
CGGCAAGGCCGGCTCGGGTGGCGGCACGGCCGGCGATGGCGGGACGGCGCGCGACGGCGCCAGCGGCGACGCCCCGGTGGTCGGCACCAACTGCGGCGCGGCCGGCCAGGTGTGTTGCGCCGGCAATACCTGCAAGAGCGGTGGCTGCTGCGTTGCCGGGATGTGCAAGGCCAACGGCGCGAGTTGCATGCCGGCCAACGGTACCTGCAAGGACGGTCTGTGCGGGGCGTGCAGCGGCTTGCGCGTCTTCTCATGGAACATCGCGCACCTTGGCAACAACGGTCGAACGGCCGAGCAGCTCGGCAACCTGGCCAAGCGGATGGCGGGCCTGAAACCGGCGGTGATGGGCCTTCAGGAACAGGAGGACCTGCGGACAACGCGCAATGTCGTGGCGGCCATGGGCGCACAGTACGCGGTGAATTCCGACTGCGACGAGACTTGCCTTGTCTGGGACACCACGAAAGTCTCCGGGATCCATTTCAAGTACTGGTCCGAACCCCTGGGCGGCATGGAGCACTCCAGCTTCCGAGCGCCGCTCGCAGGCGTATTCCAACCGGTCGGTGGCAGCGTTGCCGACCGCTTCATCGTCCTTTCGCTGCACGCCCACTGGAACAGCAACGACGAGCGCTGCGCTCAGGGGAGGTACCTGCGCGCCCTGATGCAGCACTTCCTTGCCGATCCCGAATCACCCCATGACGTCGTCTTCCTCGGCGACTACAACAACAGCCCATCGGATTGTCCTCACACGACCTTGCAGCCGTCCGGCGCCGAGCCGATCGCTGCCTTGCTGCCGAAGTCCAACGGCGACGGCACGTACGGGTCACGGGGAAGCCCCCTCGACCACATGTGGGTCTCCAAGAGCATGCTGACCCGCCTCGTGACTCCGGATACGTTTGTCTTTCGGCCCGATTTCTTCGGCGAGTCCTACTCCACGTTCTCCGCCACCTGCAGCGACCACTTTCCCATAATGTCGCAGGTCTGTCAGATGGCAGGCACCCAAACCCAGGGCACGGGTTCGACGACGAGCACGGACTGGGTACCGCAGAAGACCGTGTGCGCCAACGAGACTGGCCAGCAGGGCGATTTTGGGCTCTCCTGACATGTTCATGGAAGGAGCGGCGAGGGCTTGAAGACGGGGTTCAGGACCAGCCCGGAGCAGCAGAGGAAGATGAAGCTGATGAGGCTGGCGGCACTGTGAAATCCGTAGGCCCTGCGGGTGATGACCCTGATCTTGCCATTGAGGCCCTCGGTGCGTCCGTTGTTGAGCCCGGTGGCCACGATGGCGACGATGCCATCGATGTACTTGCGGATGGTCTTCGCGGCCTTCTTGAAGGGCTTGAGCCGCGAACGAAGTGCCCAGCTGATCCACTGCTCCAGTTTCTCGCGGACGACGTTGACCTGACGCCGACCCAGGATGTCGCACAAGCTCGACTTGAGCAGGTAGGCACGATAGAGGCGGCGGTTGTCCTTCTGGATCATGGCGAGCCGCCGGGCTTCCATAGCCGACAGATTCCAGGGGTTCTTCAGCAGCGCCCAGCGCGTCTTCTTGAGAGTCTCTCGCTCGCCAGCATCTTCCAGGGCACGAACTTCAGCGCGTCGGACCTCGTCGACAGCATCCTGCGCGAGTCGCTGGACGTGGAAGCGGTCGAAGACGAGCGTCGCCTGGGGCACGCGGGTACTGACAGCCTCGATGTAGGCGCCCGACATGTCGAGCGTGGCGGTCTTGATGCGGGCAGCGCGTTCGGGGCCGAGGTCGTCGAAGAAGCGGCCGAGAGTCGCGGCGTTCTTCCCCTCATGGGCCCAGACCACCCGTTGCGAGCCGTGGTCGACGACGACGGTGACGTACTCGTGGTGGCGCCGATACGACAGTTCGTCGATGCCGATGTGCTCAAGTCCGTGGAGCAGGTTGGGCTTGCGTCGGCGGGACATCGTGCGCTGGATGATGTCGCCGACTGTGCGCCACGCGATCCGCATGGTTGCGGCTACCGTGGTCTGACTCGCTTGCTGAGCCAGGTAGGCCACGTGGTCTTCGAAGTCGTGGGTGAAGCCTGCCTTGGGCTCTGCCCAGGGGACCATCTCGATGACCACGCCACAGCGGGGACAGCGAACCCGGCGCAGCGAGTAGCGCAACGTCACCGGCATCCCGCACGCGTCGAGATGCCGCCAGTTTCGCGCCCTGGAGTCGTGAACCGCATGCACCCGGCAGCCGCAGCCGGAGCAGCGAGGCACTTTGGTCGTCGGCGCCACCTGGACCAGAAGGCCGAACGGGTCGAATTCGACGGACCAGACGCGGGTGTGTGGAAACTGGAGGACGGATCGGAATATCGTAGTCGCGCGCATGGGCTCCTGGGCTTGTGGGTTCTAGACAAGCCACACGATACCCCGGGCACCCATGCGCACCTTCTCCCCATCTCCACCAGGGCTTCCGGTACCCTCCGTCCCCGTCGGCGAGAGCGCCACCCGCCTTCGTTCATGCTTCTACGAAGATGTCAGGAGAGCC
>JALOTB010000046.1 GCA_025458165.1 Chromatiaceae bacterium
GGCGCTGGCCGACCCGGACATCTGCCTGCTCTACCCGCCCCGCCGCTATCCCGCCGACGCCCTGATCCCGCGCGGCGACCTGCCGCGCCTCCTCGGGCGCCTGAAGACGCTGCGGCTGGTCGACGAGAACATCTACCTACGCCAATCCTCGATCAATGTCTTCAACGGCATGGTGAGTCTCACCTTCTCCTGCGACGGGTCGCACTACATGCCCCACACCCAGTTCCTCGGGGCGGACACCGCCTTCTGGTTTGGGGGTGTGGGCTGATGCGTGGTCCCCGCCCCACGTGACGGGTTAGGCGAGCGGCGACGCCAGCAGGCTCTCGCTGCCTGCCAGAGTTGACCTTCGCAACGGACCCGCCGTCTCATCGATCTCGCATGGGGCCGTCTCACCTTTGAGAGGCATGGCCATCCTCCCTACGGTGGCCACCCCATACGCAACGGTCACGAAGGGGTCGAGCGCCAAGCCCGCAATCGGAACGTCTCCTTCAGCAAGGATGGTCCCTGGTGTGCCGGTGACTCGTTCCAGGCGCTGCATCACCCCCTTCTTGACGCCCAATGGACTTCCCCCCCGCCTCGTCAAGCTCGACGTACGGCTGCTCCGGTGCTTCCGCTGGCGTCCCCTGCCACGGGTCGCATCGTCTTCGCCTTGCTCGTATCCCGCGCCAGATTGTTGCAGCACCGAACATCTTCGCCCGCCCTGCTCGCGGCGGTTCGGGGCAAGTCAAATCGCCTTCCCCCCTCCCGCCCGCACACTCGCGGGCCATCCGGCCCCGCTCGGTAACCGTTCCATGCGTCGGGGTTCACCTAAGCCGATGCCTGCTCGGCGGTGGGCGGGGCCGCAACCTCCCGCTCCTGGAAGGTCTCCCGCGCCGCCTCGGCACCGTCGTGAAAACCCTTCTCGACGATGCTGTCCTTCGGCATCAGGCTGGCGACGCTAAGGGCGGCGAAGGTGGCGCCGTAGGCCGTGTAGTAGCAAGTTCGATAGACCGTCCTGGAGACGGCCTCACTTACCGCTGGCCACGTATTGGCGGCCGCCTCGGCCCCCGCCGCCGCGCCCTCCCGTAAGGCCTCGGTCGCGGTGACGGCGGTCGGCTCGACCGCTACGGCGAGCTGTTCATTGCGCCTGGTGGTCATCTCTACACCTCCTCGCGATGCTATGGATCATTCGGGCGGCCACGGGCCGCTAAACCCGCGCCCTCCTTGACTTATGTGTTACTGCGCGCACGGCAAACAGAAGGGTGCACGGGTATCGACGGACTCTCGACGCCGCAGGGGCACGGCGGGCGCTCCGGCGGAACGGAGCCGGGGTGCCCAGCGGGACGCGGCAGGCCGCCCGGCTAAGGCCATCGGTGAAGCGGTTGGTCGAGCTTCAGGAGGATGATCTCGGTGCGGTCGATGTCCGGTCCGCGGCCAACGGAGAAGGGATCGTTGTTGTCGTTCGCCACCAGGATGGTGTCCCCGCTCACGACCAGCAGGCTTTCGATCGTGACGAAGGGAAAGCGGAACCGAGTATTCCCGTCCCGGTCCAGGTCGTTGGGGTCTCGGATGCTCAGGAGGTCAACGACTTCCTCCTTGGCCACGTAGCCCTGCCTGTCGATAGCATGGATGTCGATCTTGAAAATCTTCTTGAACTTTGCGGAGGCACCCTGACCCTCGTCACGCTCGATGATCAGCAACTCCCGCTTGTTGACGGGCGCCAGGTCGCCGATGGCATGGTCCGGGGCGGCCTTGCGGTAGAGCCCCACCAGGTGCGAGAACCCGGCGGTGGCGAGGTCGAAGGCGTAGATCCGCAGTGCGTCGTTAGGGTCGCCCGCCACGGACTTCTCGAGCATGGCGTAGAGCGCATGGCCGTTGGGCGCCAGCGCCATGGCCTCAAAGCCCCCCGACCGGGCCAGGTTGGCGTCGCTCGCGGCGGTCAGGTCGGGATGGTCCGGCGAGCGTACGCTGGCGATCGGGTCGAGCCTGCGCTCCATGTCGACGTCGGGTGTGGCGATCGGCGCGTCGAGGAGACGGCCCTGCGCATCGAAGCGCAGGACGAACGGGCCGAGCTCGTCCCCGATCCAGACCTCGCCGTTCGGGTCGATCACAAAGGACTCGGGATCGAAGTCGGCCCCGGTCAACGGGCGCTGCTGGTCGGCTCCCAGCGCGATGGGGAAGGGGACGTGGCGGTCGGGATCGGACAATTGGATGAAGCCCTCGACGGCCACCTCGCCGTCTCCGCCGGCTGCGGTACGATAGCTCGGGCGCAGCCGGTAGATCCGAAGGAGGTAGTCGCCGCTGTTCCCCTTCTGGCCGAAGCCGTTGTCGGATAGGAACCAGAAGGCCTCGCCGCTGCCCGCGGCACGCTGGACCGCGGTCAGACCTTGCACCGGCTGCCCCGGGAACGGGCCGGTACGACCGTTGGCGCTGATCCCAGCTCCCGCGCCAGGTCCCGCGGCGAAGGTGTCTGCCGGCAGCACAGCGAACGCGCTTAATTCGGCCCCGGCCAACGCTAAGCCGGAGAGGGCCAGTAGCGCCGCGGCGCCGAGCGCATCGAGCCTCCTCACGATCTACCCCCTGTTGCGGTCTGAGTGGAAACGCCCCGCCTAGCGCCCTCGACGAGGCGGAGGAGGAATACGATCCCCAAGGACCGCGGCGGGGCGATGACGCCTGAATGACCGCCTGGTGACGGCCCAAGGCCGAAGGGGACGCCGCGGGCTCCCCGGTAAGGTGGCCAACAGGGTGACAACCGTCACAATCCGTGCTGAGAATCGTCACTTTGCAGTCGCCTCGACTGCACCGCGGCCGACCCGAAAGGACGCCCAGGCCCCCCGGGCTCCCGTGCTGATTAAGAGCTACAAATCCGCCTTCGTCACCCTCTTCGTCGTGCTCCTGGTGGGGACCGTATCGGCGGTGGCGGTCAACGCCTACCGGCGCGCCTCGGAGGTGTCCCTCGCCCTGTCCGCGGAGACCATCGCGGAGATCTCCGAGAAGACCGTGCAGCGCACGGTGGCCATCTTCGAGGCCGCCTGGACCGATCTGGAGGTCAACGAGCTCGCGGTCGGGGGGCGCGATATTCTCGCCCATCAGGAGGAGCTCCTGCGGCTCTTCTGGCGCCAGATCCACCTCACCCCCCAGCTCCTGTCCCTCTACGTGGCCGACCAGCGGGGCAGCTTCGTGCAGGCGCGCGAGCAGCCCCAGCTGGTCACCCGGGTGATCGACCGCACGGCGGAGCGGCCGCGGGAGGCCCTCGTTTACCGCGACCGGGACTACCGCGCCATCGCCCACATCAACGGCGGCGGACTCTACGACCCGCGCGAGGGCCCCTGGTTTCAGGCCGCCCGTCCGGACGGGCGGGTCTACTGGTCGGACGTCTACCGCTTCTCCACCACCGGCAAGCTCGGGGTCACCGCCTCAAAGGCGATCGTCGACGACGCCGGCAGGGTGCAGGCGGTCCTAGGGGTGGACATTGCCCTGGAGAGCCTCTCGGAGTTCCTCGGGGAGCAACGCATCGCCGGCGGCGGGGCGGCGCTCATCCTCGACCGGGGCCACCGGCTGGTGGTCTGGCCGTTCCATCTCCGGCTCAAGCCCCGGCCGCCTGGCGAGTCCGGGGAGGGCCTGCCCGAGATCGCCGACCTGGCCGATGCCTGGGTGGCCCGCGCCGTCAGCACCCTGGCCGAGGGTCGCGTCAACCCCGTCGACGGGCTACCGGGGGAGCTTGCGGTGTCGGAGTCCGGCGGGGCCCGCTACCTCGCCCACGCCACCGAGTTCCCGCCGGGCTTCGCCGACGGCTGGCGGCTGGTCATCGTGGTGCCGGAGGCGGCCCTGTTGAGTGGGGCCCAGCGGCTGCTGGGGGAGTCCTTCGTGCTCTCGCTGATCATCCTGGCGGTGGCGGTCTTCGTCGTCTATCGGCTGGCGGCTCGCTTCTTTGAGCCGGTGGAGCGGCTCGCGCGCAACGCCGAGCTGATCCGCGACTTCCGCTTCGATGCGGTGCAGCCGGTGCCGTCGCGCTTCCGCGAGATCCAGGCCATGGACCGGGCCCTGTGCGGGGTCCGGCAGGGGCTCATGGCCCTGGTCAAGCTGGTGCCGGTGGAGATGGCCCGGGAGCTGATCCACTCCGCCGGGGAGATGCGACCGGGGGGCGAGGTGCGGGAGCTCACGCTCCTATGCTGCGGCATCTCCGGGTTCGGCGGGGTGTGCCGGCGGCTGCCGCCCGCGGGCGTGACCGCCCTCCTGACCGCCCGCCTGGAGCTCTACTCCCGCAACGTGCTGCGCCAGCGCGGCACCCTCGACCAGTACCTCAGCGACACCCTGATGGCCTTCTGGGGCGCGCCGCTGGCGGTGGACGACGGTCCCGCCCGCGCCTGCCGGGCGGCGCTCCAGTCCCGGCGCATGGAGGACCGGGAGAACGCCCGCTGGGACCTCCCCGGGCGGCCGCCCCAGAGCCTCTTCGCGATCCACACGGGCCCCGCCATCGTCGGCAACATCGGGAGCGCCAGCCGCATCAGCTACAGCGCGGTGGGCGAGAACCTGGAGCTGGCCTGGTGGCTGAGGGAGCTCAACCACCGCTACGGCACACGCATCCTGGTGAGCGCCGCCTCCCAGCAAGAGGTGGAGGAGGCCTTCTGGTGGCGCCGAGTGGACGTCCTGCCCCTCACCGACCTGGGGCTGGAGCTCCCCCTCTACGAGCTGATCGACGACCGTGCCACCGCCCTGCCCGCTCAGGTAGAGGAGTCCGTGGCCGCCTACGAGCTGGCCCTGGATGCCCTGCTCGCGGGGGACTGGGAGGCGGCCGAGGGCCAGTTCCGGGAGCTGGCCCGCACCGATCCGGCGGACCCATCGGTCCGCCTCATGCTGCGCCGGGCACGTGCCCGGGATCTGCGCATCTGCCCGGGCGGGGACGTGGGGCTGAGCGGGCTCTTCGGCCCGCCCGCCGGGCTGCCCGGGAGCTGAAGGCGCCGTGCTCACCCCGCGCGACGAGGAGCGGCTGGACGAGGCGGTGGAGGGGCTCGGGCGCATCGTCCGCGGCCTGGAGTCCCGCCAGTCCCGCCTGGAACAGGGTCTCACCGGTCTCTACCGGGTGGCCTTCGCCGGCTTCACTCTGGTGGTGGTCACCCTGTCGTCCCTGGTCATCATCCTGTCCCAGCAGGTGCCGCACATGACGACCGCCATCCGCGACATGAATGGGCGCTTCGCCTCGGTGGCGGCGGACATGGTGCGGGTGGAGCGGGCCATGGCGGCCATGACCGGACACGTGGCCAGCCTGCCTCGGATCGTCGCCAGCGTCGACCGCATCCAGGGCAGCACGGTCTCCATGCGCGTCGACGTGACCGCCATGGCCCAGACCCTCTCGGGCATCGACGGGGACCTCGCCGCCACCGTCCTGGGGGTCGCCGACATGCGCCAGTCCTTCGAGATCATGGACGCGGGGGTGATACGCATGGGGCGCGACGTCAACCAGATGTCCGGTCCCTTCCGCCTGTTCAATCAGATGAATCCCTTCCGCTGACAGTGGCCGACAACGAGCACATCGAGCGCCTGCTCATCCTGACGCGGGACCTGGAGCGGGAGCTTGCCGGCCGCGCGCACGACCTGGACCGCCACGCGCGCGGGTCGGCGGCCCTGGTGCGGGCCCTCGTCTTGATCATGGGGGTGCTGGCCCTGGCCAACCTGTGGTTCGTCTATGACCTGACCCAGGAGATCCGGCAGGTGATCGCCGGCATGGACGAGATGCGCGGGCACTTCGGGCGAGTGTCCGCGCGCATGGCCGACATCCAGGCGCGCACCGCCGCGATGGAGCAGGACGTGGGTCTGATGCCCGTGGTGGGCGCTCAGATGCAGCAGATCGGCGGAGACCTCGATCACATGCGCGCCGCGGTCGCGTCCATGCGGGGAACCACTGGCGCCATGGACGTCCGCATGGATGACCTCAACCGGGATTTGGCGGACATGACCGTGCGCTTCCGCAGCCTCAATCGCAGCGTGGGCGCCATGGGCGCCGACGTGGACCAGATGGCGCGGCCGGTTCCATAGAGGAAGTCGATGGGTTTAGGAGAACTTATCTGACAAGACCGATGGCAGAATGTCGAGCGGGCGGAGCTGCTCGCTCCCGCTGCCGGCCCCGATGAAAGCCTTGCTCGACTCGACGCACTTCCGTGGGTTCCGGTCCGGATTGCCGTTGCTCACGGATTCGCTTCCGAATCGACGCCTTCAGCGCTCCGCCAAGAGGCAGCCGCCGAGCGCGCGGCGGATGCGAAAGAAGACGGATTCGCTTCGGGAAATCAGGTTGACCAAACTGTCACCAAGCCGAGAGAACTGCCGCAAGATCCAGGGATTGGGCGCAAGGAACGAGCCCTTTCGACGGGCTTGTCTACAGGGGCTGTGGACAGAGGAGCTCCCCGGCCCCTGGGCGCACCCTGCGGTCGACCAGGCTCGCTCCCTGATGCATCCGGATCTGCAACTGCCCCGCGGCAGCGAGCGAAGACACGCCATCTGCCGCCCGCCGCAATCATTCCGTCAAGGTTCTGCAACACGGCGGTGCTACAACTTCCGGTCACCACTGCCCACCGGGAAGACCGGACATGCCCTCGATCCGCCCGCTGCTCGCCGCAACGCTGGCCTTGGCTGCCATGCAGGCCGACGCCAGGGACCGCATCCAGATCGTCGGGAGCGCATCCGCCCTCGCCTTCACCCAGCCGGTGGCGGAACAGTTCGCCCGCCACTGGCGAAACCCCATGCCCTTGCTGGAGGCCACCGGCAACGGCGCGGGCTTCGGCCTCTTCTGCGCCGGGGTCGGCTTCGGGCACCCCGACGCGGTGGCGGCCTCGCGCCGAATGACCGACGCCGAGCGGGAGACCTGTGCGGCCAACGGTGTGACCGACATTACCGAGATCGAGTTCGGCCGGGACGCCATGGTGCTGATCAACGCGGGCGGCGAGCCCGCCATCGCGGTCACTCGGGCCCAGCTGTTCGCCGCCTTGGCGGCAGAGGTGGAGCGCGACGGCAAGGTCGTCCCCAACCGCAGTCGACGTTGGGACGAGATCGACGCCGCCCTCCCCGACCACGAGATCCGGGTCATGGGCCCGGAAGCGAATACTAGCGCCGCGAGCGCCTTCCAGGAGTTGGCCCTGGCGGGGGGCTGCACCGCATGGCCGGCCGTCGCGGCGCTGCCGGGGCCTGAGCGGGAGCTGGCCTGCCGCAGCCTCCGGCGGGACGATGCGCTGGTCCCCGGCGCCAAGCTCGAGGCCCAGGTGCTCGACTGGCTGGAGGCCAACCCCCACGCTCTGGCAGTGACCGCCTTCTCGGTCCACCAACACTTCGGCGGCCGTACCGCCGCCAGCCCCGTGGAGGGCGTCTCCCCCACCCCCGAGACCCTCGGAAACGGCCGCTACCCGCTCATCACCGGGTTTTACCTGTACGTCAAGGACCGCCACGTCCGCCCGATCCCGACCCTGCAGCAGTTCCTCTACGAGCTCTCCAGCGAACGGGCCATTGGACCCGAGGGTTATCTGCAGGAGCACGGGCTGGTTTCTCTCGAGGATCGCGGCCGGAACAGGGCACGCGACGAGGCCCTGCGCCTCGGCCTCTGAGGCCGCCCTCGCCGATCGGCCCGCGGCGCGGCAGGTAGGTCGTGCAGCCAGGACTTCCCGCCCTCGCTGCGTCAGGGCAGGATGCCTTAAGGCACATGCCGATACGCCACCCCGGACACTGAAACCGGTGCATCCCCCTTGTGCGTTCCTTCTCCCCGGCCTCCTCTGAGCGGGCCCGGGGGACACGGAGCGCGCTGCGCGCGAGTTTCACCGTAACGGCTTCAACAGGGAACGCCCGTGCCGCATCCGTCTGCGCATCCGCCTGTGACCTCATCGAGGCCGCGATCGCGCAGGCCGAACGGCGGGTTGTGCCCTTGTCCCGACTGTTGGAGCAGGGCCTGGGCAGGGAACCGCGTCTCGGTGAGGACCCGTCGCCCCCGGGTCGGCGTGACCCGCCTTAGTAGCGGCGCATTGGCGCATGAGTGCTGGGCGGATCACAGTCTCGACCGCGACGCCCCGCTGGCCGTCATCCGGCGCCGCGCCGGGTTCCAACGACTACTGGGCTAGTGCAGCCTCGGCGCGTTGCGCGGCGGGCGCGGATACGGCCGGCGTTTCGTGCTCGTGGAACACCTCCCGCGCCGCCTCCGCACCATCGTGGAAGCCTTTCTCCAAGATGCCGCCCTGCGGCATCAGGCTAGCTAGGCTCAGGCCTCCTTCTGCGCCTGCAGCCCCCGCAGCGGCTCCGCGGGGTAGCTGCGGCGGATGGCCCACTTCACCAACTCCAGCACTGGCACGACACTGGCGGCCACCCCCACCACCAGCAGCCAGTCCCCGAGGGAGAGGTGCCAGGTGCCGAAGGCCGCCGCGAGGGGCGGGAGGTAGATGACGAGCCCAAGCAGCATCAGCTCCCACAGGATGGCGAGATTGAGCCAACGGTTGGCGAAGGGCCGCCGGGCGATGGACTCCCGGTCGGAGCGGAAGCTGTAGGCCTTGAAGAACTGGATCAGCACCAGGGACAAAAAGACCATGGTCATGGCGTGGGCCAAGGCGTGGCCGGAATCCAACGCCCAGGCGAAGAGCCCGACGTTGGCCATCGTCGACCAGACCCCGCCTGCCACCATCAGAGTCACCACCGGGCGCGTGAAAATGCCGATGCTGGGGTCCCGGGGCGGGCGCTCCATCAGATCCGGCTCCGGTGGGTCGAAGGCTAGCGCCAGCGCCGGCAGGCCATCGGTGGCCAGGTTCACGTAGAGAATCTGCACCGCAGTGAGCGGCAGGGGCATCCCCGCCAGCGTCGCCACCGCCATCAGCCCGATCTCGCCGATGTTGGAGGAGAGCAGGTACATCAGGTACTTCTTGATGTTGCGGAAGATGCCCCGGCCTTCCTCCACGGCGCCGACGATGGAGGCGAAGTTGTCGTCGGTCAGGGTCATGTCCGCCGCCTCTCGGCTGACGTCAGTGCCGCTGATACCCATGGCCACGCCGATGTCCGCCTTCTTGAGCGCCGGCGCGTCGTTGACCCCGTCCCCGGTCATGGCGGTGATGCGCCCCCAGGCCTGCCAGGCGCTCACGACCTTGAGCTTGTGCTCCGGGGACACCCGGGCGTAGACCTCGATGTCCTCCACCGCGGCGGCGAGTGCCGCCGCGTCCAGGGTGTCGAGCTCCCGACCGGTGACCACCCGGCCGTTGCGCAGGATGCCGAGCTCCCGGGCGATGGCCTCGGCGGTGCGGGGGTGGTCGCCGGTGATCATCACCGGGCGGATGCCGGCCTGCCCGCAGCGGGCGATGGCGGCCCGGGCCTCCTCCCGCGGCGGGTCGATCATGCCCACCAGGCCGAGGAAGACCATCCCCCGCTCGGCGTCCTCCAGGGCGGCGCCGGGTTTGTCCGCGATCCCCAGCACCCGCAGGGCCTGGCCGGCCATCGCCAGCGCCTGGGCCTCGATGCGAGCCCGGTCGGCGGTGTCCAGTGACCGCACGCCCTCAAGGGTGGCGAGGCGGTCGCACCCGGTCAGGATCACCTCGGCGGCCCCCTTGGCGCAGGCGAGCGTGCCGCTGCCGGTGCGGTGCAGGGTGGTCATGCGCTTGCGCTCGGAGCTGAAGGGAATCTCGCCGATGCGCGGTGCCTCGCGCTCCAGGGCATCGCGGGGCAGCCCCGCCTTGGCGGCGGCCACCACCAGGGGCCCCCTCGGTGGGGTCCCCGTGCAGGCGCCAGGCGCCTCGCTCCCGCGTGAGGTGCGCGTCGCCGGCCAGTGCCGCGGCCCGCAGCAGGCGTTCGAGCAGGGCCCGCTGCGGGCCGGTGCCGGCGCCCTCGACCTGCCCCTCCGGGGCATAGCCGCCGCCGCTGATCCGCGCCGCCACCCCCTCGGCGCGGATCTCCCGGACGGTCATCTCGTCGCGGGTCAGGGTCCCGGTCTTGTCCGAGCAAATCACCGCGGTGCTGCCGAGGGTTTCCACGGTGGGCAGCCGGCGCACCAGGGCGTTGCGCCGGATCATGCGCTGCACGCCGATGGCGAGCGAGATGGTCACCACCGCGGGCAGGGCCTCGGGGACCACTGCGACCGCGAGCGCCACGCCAAAGATAAACATTTCGAGCAGAGGCTCTCCCCGCAGCACCCCGAACCCGGCGATCAGGACCACCACCACGCCCGCGGCGACGGCGAGGCTGCGCCCGAGTCGGTCCAGGTTCTGCTGCAGGGGCGTGCGGCGCTCCTCGACGCCCTGGAGCATCCCGGTGATGCGCCCGAACTCGGTGCCGCTGCCGGTCGCGACCGTCACCGCCCGGCCGCGGCCGTAGGTGACGTCGGTCCCCGAGAAGAGCATGTTGATCCGGTCGCCCACTGGTAGGCCCGGCTCATCAAGGGGGTCAACCTGCTTTTCCACGGGGACGGACTCCCCGGTCAGTGCCGCCTCGTTCACTCTGAGGTTGAAGGCCGCGACGATGCGGGCATCCGCCGGGATGCGGTCTCCGGCGGCGAGCAGCAGCAGGTCCCCCGGCACCACCTCTCGGGCCGGGACCTCCAGCTCCCGCCCGCCGCGGAGCACCTTGGCCGTCGGGGCGGCCATGCGCTGCAGGGCCTCCATGGCCCGCTCGGCCCGGAACTCCTGGACGAAACCAAACACGATGGCGAACAGCACGATGATGGCGATGACGACCGACTCCAGCACCTCTCCCAGGAAGGCCGAGATCGTCACCGCAAGGAGCAGGATGATGATGAGGACGTTCTCGAACTGTCCGGCGAGGATGCGGAGGGCGGAGACCCGGTCTGCCCGCGGCAGCTCGTTGAGCCCGTGACGCCCCAGGCGGCGGACGGCCTCTTCGGGGCTGAGTCCCTCGACGCGGCTGTCGAGGGCGGCGAGGGTCTCCGCGACCCCGCGCGTGTGCCAAGCGGGACCGGTCATCGTACGGCCCTCCGGTCGGGGATGGACGCCGCGATAGTAGCAGTGGCTTCTAGAGTCGGAGCGGCGGGGACGCGGCGCAGGGGACCAGTGTCGAGGTCCGACCGGGCGGGGGGCGCGGTGCCTAGTGACATCTGCCGGACTTTGCCCTGGATGCCCGCTTCGGTATCTGCTCTCAGCCGGTCAGCGACCGCTCGGAAACACGCTGCAGCCGGCGTACGAAGATTTGACACTGCGTCGCAGATCGGACCGGTCCTTACGGCGCCCGCCCGGTCGTCGGTCAGATCCGCGTATGCCACGCGATCTCCAGCGCATCATCGATGCCTAGGATAGCGCACGGTCCTCGCGATTTTGCGAAGCCCGAGTACAGCTGCCCGGCCCGGAGATTCTTCGTGCGCCGGTCGATCTCTCCGCGATTTGCGCAGTTTGGTGTCTGGCTGCGGGGGCCGATTTCTCGGCCATCAGACTCGTGCTGGTGTGAGGGGTGCCGAGCCCAACCACCTTGCAGAGAGGCCCCGGAAGGGAGCCCAAGACGGCTCGGCTACCCGGCCGCGACCCAACCGTGCCGCCGAACGTCCAGACACTGCGGGCCGGTCTGTCGCGCACGGGGTGACATCCGCACTGCGGGCTGAGCGACCCTCGCCCGATGCGCCAAGCTTCTTTCTCCCCTCAACGCAACGGAGACAGACCATGGCCGACCAGAGCGATCACTCTCAGCCCGCGCGACCTCCTGGAACCAGGGCAAGCTCATCGGACAGAAACCGCCGCTCCGACCCCAGGAGATGTGGACCGCGCGCACCCGCCTGCAGACGGGGGACGGGCCCCCCAAGCTTCGCGGCGCAGATCAACGAGGCCAAGTTGAGTCCTGGCGACTACCGATCCCCGGGCCGCCACCACCCGGCCGTCCACCACTCGACCCGTCCGCGCGCCCGGATCGTCAAGCGACGGGTCGAAGCGCAGGGACGACACCCGCGAAACGCGACGAGGCTCGGTCGCTTGCCGACGGGATCGGCCCAGACGACTTTGACCTTCCGAGTGCGGCGTGCCGAATGGTTCGTCGTTCTGAGCCTCGACCTGGTCGGCGCGATCGCTCGCGGTGCTGGTTCAAAGGGCTCGCCATGCGGTCCGAGTGGCCCTGCCAGAACCGGCGATGCTGGTCCCGGCAGGCGCCTGCGCAGCGCATCACCCGTCCAGCGCATCAGCGAGTGCGCGCAGCAGCGCGGCCCCGTCGCCGCGCCACGCACTTCCGTGCATGCACGCGAGGGTCGTTGGAGAGGTCGACGCGAGGGTCTCCAGCATCGCCCTCGCCGGCTTCGTCTGCGAGAAGTAATCCATCGCGTGGCGGAAGGTCTCGCTCGGCCCGAGAACGTCCGACTCGGTGAGCGGCGGGAGATCCGCCCCGCCCTGGGTGAAGAGATCCCCACAGAGGAGCGTCGCCGTTCGCTCTTCCATCAAGTACCCGCAGTCCCAGCCGTGCGGCAGATGGGGGGTGTCGAACCAGCGCACAGCGTGCTGGCCCAGGATGAGGCGCTCGCGATCGGCGAGGGCGCGCGGGGCCCGATCAGCGAGGTCGGTGATCGACACCATGGCGCCAACCCGACCGCACAGGGGGACAGACTGCGGCGCAGCGGCGAGCCATTCGTTGAGGGAACCACACTCGTCGGCTTCCACATGGGAGAAGGCGACATAGCGAACCCGCTCCACCGGCAAGAGGCTTGCCACGGCCTCGCGCACGAGCGGGAACAGCTTGCGCGGGCCGGTGTGAAACAGCAAGGACTCCTCGTCCGCGATGAGATACTGGTTGAACGTGAACCCCGCTCCGTCTTCGAACCTGACGGGCGTGCTGATGCGATAGATGCCGTCCGAAACCTCATGGACATTGGTGCCTGACTGACGATTCGTTATGGTCATGTTCCGCTCCTCCTCCGATTGGATGACCGTGGCGCCCCGGCACCTCCGGCATGCCCGGTATTGCCGAGGTACCAATCGACCACGGACCGGCCCTCTTACCGAGCCTCGCCGCGCATCCGCTTGACCTGCTCCGGAACTGGGCCGCGGGGCTGGTCGTCCGGATGGGCCAACGCCTCGAGGACCCGGCGGCGGGTCACTAGCCCGACCACCCGCTCCGAGGCCCCGGTGACGAAGAGGGCATCGAGGCGCGCGCGCTCCATCTTCTCGAGCGTCGCCGGCAGCTCGGCCTCGAGTGAGCAGAAAACGACGGACCGCGTCATGACCGCCGACACCGGAGTGGAGCGGGGGTCCCGCCCCTGGGCGCAGCCCCCGATCGCCAGGTCGCGCCAGCTCAGTGTCCCCGCGATGTGCTGGCGATCACCGACCGCCAGGACGTCGGTCTCCCGCTCGCCCATCAGGGCCGCAGCCTGCTGCAAGCTGGCGCCGTCCGCAACGATGCCGAAGTCCTTGGTCATGATGTCGTCGACGTGCATGGCCGCTCTCGCCGTTAGCCGTGCTTGGTCGGAACCCCGCGGGGCTCGGACTCGGCCCCCAAGGACCGTAAGGCGTCGAGGACCGCGTCCAGGGTCACGGCGAGGGGCTCGGCCGCGGGCATGTTCTCCTCTTCCGCGACCATCCCTTCGCGTAGGTCGAGCTCCCATTGGCGCAGGAGCTCCACCTTTTCGTCGCGGCTGAGATCCTCGCGCGCGAGGACGTCGTGCCGACTCACCAGCTCGAATCCGCTGCGCTCACGCGCAGTGGGCGCTTTGGCTTCTCGGTTCATCAGCGTCTCCTCGTCGGCTCATGGCAGGCCGGCCCTTAGGCGGCCACGGCAAGCGCCTCGCGCACGATCTGGGCGCTCGACAGCCGGTGCCGCTCCAACAGCTCCTCGGGTGCCGCCGAGTGCGGCTCGCCGCTGACCCCGAGGCGGAACACCCGCCCCAGGCGGCCAATCTGGGCCGCCACCGCCTCACCCAAGCCGCCGTTGCGATTGTGGTCCTCGATCACCAGCAAGGCGCCGGTCTCGCGCGCCGCCCGCTGCAGCGTCGGCACGTCCAGGGGCTTGATGCTGTAGGCGTCGATGACGCGGGTGCGCACACCGCGCTCGCGCAGCCGCTGATGCGCCTCGAGCGCGGTGTGCACGGTGATCCCGGCCGCGACCAGGGTGAGCTGATCGTCGAGCGACTCCGCCAGCGTCTTGCTGCCGCCGATGGGGAAGGACTCGGAGCCGTCGTAGATCACCGGCGTCTTGCCGCGGGTGGTGCGCAGATAGACGATTCCCGGCTGGGTAAGGCCGGCCTCGGTCAGGCGCTCGGCGCTCACCGCGTCGCAAGGGTAGAGCACCGTGGTGGCGTCGAGTGCACGGAACATCGCGATATCCTCGAGACCCATCTGCGAGGGCCCGTCCTCGCCCACCGATACCCCGGCGTGGCTGCCGCAGATCAGCAGGTGGGAGGGGCGCGAGTGCACGGCCATGCGGATATTGTCATGGGCACGGGTCAAGAAGGCGGCGAAGGTGGCAACACACGGCCGCTTGTTGCTGGCGCTGAGCCCCAAGGCCACGCCCAGCATGTTCTGCTCGGCGATCTGGGCCTCCACGAAGCGCGCGGGGAAGGCATCGGCGAAGCCCTCGGTCTTGGTCGAGTTCTTGACGTCGCCGTCGAGCACCACCAGGTCGCGCACCTCGGCGCCGAGCCTCGCCAGGGCGCTGCCGAAGGCGCTGCGCGTCGCGACCTGATCGCCGCGGGCATAGTCGAGCCGGGACGGGACCGGGTCGGCGCCGAGCTCGATGCTGTGGGCCATCACCCGGCGCGGCTCGACCCGCGCGCGGGTGCTCGGCGCGGCGATCTCCGCTAGGGCGCGGTCGCGCTGTGTCTCGTCCAGGGCCTTGCCGTGCCACCCGAGTTCGCCTTCGAGGAAGGACACGCCCTTGCCCTTGCGAGTGCGTGCGAGGATGGCGGTCGGACCGGCGTCACGCGTCGCCTCCAGCGCGAGCAGCACCTCGCCGAGGTCGTGGCCGTCGATCTCCAGGGCGCGCCAGCCAAAGGCCCGGAAACGCCCCGCGAGCACCGAGGTGTCGTGCCCGTAAGGCGCCGGTCCGCTCTGCTCCAGCCCGTTGACGTCGACGATCGCGACCACCCGCGCCAGGCGGTTGTCGGCGGCGAACTGCGCCGCCTCCCACACCGACCCCTCGGAGCACTCGCCGTCGCCCATCAGACAGAAGATGCGCGCCTCGATCCCGTCCATGCGGTCGGCCAGGGCCATCCCATTGGCCACCGACAGCCCCTGCCCCAGCGAGCCCGTCGCCACCGGGACCCAGGGGCTCGCGGGTGTCGGGTGCCCCTCCAGCTCGCTGCCGGCCTGACGCAGCGTGAGTGGATCGGTCTCGATGGCGCCCGCCTCGTGCAGCGCGGCCCAGAGGATCGGCGCCGCATGGCCCTTGGAGAGTAGAAAGCGGTCCATGTCCCGGTAGCCGGGGGCGTTAGGATCCCAGCGCATCTCCCAGAAGAAGAGCGCCGCGACCAGGTCCGCGCAGGACAGGCAAGAGGTCGGATGCCCCGATCCGGCCGCCGTGGTCATCCGGATGCTCTGCGCGCGCAGCCGGGCGGCGACGCCCGCCAGGCCTCGGGCCTGCGCTGAGCGACGCGCGCGGGCGCAGCGCTGCTCCAGTCGCGCGAGCAGCCTGTCGTAAGGGTCAATGAATTTCTGCACGCCTTCGGCGACGAGCTGGCGGGTCACCGCGCGGAGCTCGATACCGAGTCGGTCCAGGCCTTCCATCACCTGCGCCGCCTGTTGCTGCGCTGCTTGCGTCAGGGTGCGGTCGACCCGGCCGTGGTCATCGAAGGCGTCTGCCGTCGCCTCCGGCATGGTGGAGACGGTGTCTGGCCCAATCAGGGGCTCGACGTACATGACATCGGAGTAGGCCGGGTCCTTGGTGCCCGTGCTGGCCCAAACCAGTCGCTGGGGGCGCGCGCCTTGGCCCGCCAGGCGCTGCCAGCGCTCGCTCGCCGAAACCTCCTGCAGACTGCCGTAGGCGAGGTGGGCGTTGGCGACGGCGGTCTTGCCGAGCAGCGCTTCGGCCTCGGCGCGGATGCGCCGGTCGACGCTGGGGTGAAGGCGCTGACGCAGCTCGCGGTCCACCGCCACGTCGATCCGGCTCAGGAAGAGACTCGCCACCGAGGCGATCCCGCGCAGACCGCGGCCGTCGCGCAGCCGCCGCTCCATCGCCCGGAGATAGACCTGGAGCGTCTCGCGGTAGGCATCCAGCCCGAACAAGAGGGTGATGTTGATGTTGATCCCGTCGTAGAGCAGGACCTCCGTCGCGTGAAGACCGGGGGCCGTACCGGGGACCTTGACGAGCAGATTCGGGCGGGCGACGGCGTCCCACAGCGCCCGCGCCTCGCTGATGGTGCCGACGGCGTCGTAAGCGAGGTGCGGCGACACCTCCAGGCTGACGAAGCCGTCCGCGCCGTCGCTACCCCTATGCACCGGCATCAGGAGGTCGCAGGCATCACGGACATCGGCCACCGCCAGCGCCTGGTACACCTCTTCGACCCCATCCATCGTCTCGACCGCCACGCCGATGCGCGGCTGGTAGAGGGGCGAATCGCCCATCGCCTTTTGAAAGATGGCAGGATTGGAAGTGACGCCGCTGAGCCCCTGGCTGCGGATCCGCTCGGCCAAGCTGCCGTCCGCCAACATCTGGCGAGAGAGGCTGTCCAGCCAGAAGCTCTGGCCGTGGTCTTTGAGTCGAGACAGTGGCTTCATGGTGCTCGTTTGCTCCGTTCAATGGCGTTGAAGGCGCCGGGACTGGCTAGCTGGCTCGGCGACCTCTTCTGCGTAGCTCTCCGGCAGGTGGCGGGCGATACCTGCTCACTCGTGGCCCTCGTCGCAGCTCATCCACAGCTCGCCGTTGGTCGTTCCGAAGTAGAGGCCGACTGGCTCCCGCGCATCCGCCGTCATCGACTGAGGCCGGGCAATTCTCGGTAATCCGACTCGTGAGGCATCCGGCGGACCCTGCCGCGCTAGCCGTCCTTGGCCCCTCGTGGCCGGAAATCGACGCCTGCCGTCGCTTTCACGGTGCGGCGCGACATCGCGGGGCACTGGCGTCGCCACCGCTCGGCGAGCCGTTCAGTCCCGAGTCGGCTTCTGGTAGTCACGGTGCACCGCCGGGTCCTTCTCTTTCGCTTTTTCGGCGCCGGCCTTCTCGGCGCGCTCGGCCTCCTTTGGGTCCTGATCCCCCGCGCGCGCAGCGGCCTCTTCGACTCGGCCTGACTCGACGAACTCACGCGTGGCCTGGTTGTAGCGCCGGGCCGATTCCCGATCGCCCTCGCCCTGGATCCTCGTATCGGTCGCTTTCTCGTCGCTCATACCTGCCTCCCAATGCTGCGGTTAATCTGCGGGACTGGCGGCGGTTACCCGGAGAAGAGCCGAGACCGGCTGATCCCGCCTACCTCGGCGAGGTCTCTCGCCGCGGGCGACGAGTGCCGACGCGGGCGCTTGCCGCGGTCCGAGCCGCCCGCTCGGAGATCTTCGCGCAATGTCTATGCCAGCTTGCGCCGCCAGAGCTTCCCGCCGAGCAGCGGTGCGCAGGGAGCGATTTCCACCGCAGGCGGGGCATTTCCACCGAACCCCAGGGTTCCGCGGGGAGCCAAGGTCGCAACCTCGGTTCCCCGGTCAGCCTGGCACCACTTTTGCTTATCGCTCTGTAGGCTTGGACCCACTAGGACGACCAGTCGTCCTCATGAAGCACCGCGGCATGCAGTGCACGGCCTGGGGTTGGCCGAGTGCCAGCCATCGACCGTCGTGCTCAATGGCCGGGGTGGGGGATCGGCAGGCCCCTGACTCGCCTCCCGTGCTCGTTGTGACGGGCGGGGAGGACCAACGAGTCAGCGTCTCCAAGCCCGAGCAACAGGTATTTGGAGGAACCATCATGCAGACAGTCACGATTCCCGCCGCGCAAGCACGCGGCATCGAGGCGGCCCGTAACCAAGCCGTGATGAAGGCCCGCGAGTCCCTCAGTGAGCCCGTCGTCCTTAGCTGGCGCGACGACGAAACCGACACCATCGCCCCCGCGATCCCCGGGGCGGCCACGCCGCGGCGTTGGGAGGAATACGGCATCGCCAACGGCGGCAAGCTGGAGGTGAACGTGGGCGACGGCTACCACTTCATCTTGGGCGAGGCCGAGGAGTTCGAGGAGCCCCACGTGTTTTTTGCCAACATCTCGGACGCCGAGGGCAACGTCTATCTCTGTCTGAACGAGGCCTGCACCGAAGAGGACCGCCGGCGCATCACGGAGGGTTTCGGAAGCCTGGGTGGAAAGGGAGGATGACAGCACTCGACGGAGCCCAATGCCCTCCGCAGCCGGGCATGGCGCAATCGTCATGAAGGCCCGGCCGCGGTTTCTCCCGCGCGAAGCCCTCCAGTCGTTGTTCGAGGCACTGGCGGCCGGCGGCTATCGCTGCGTCGGCCCGCAAGTGCGCGACGGGGCAATCGTCTATGCGGACCTGTCCGATGCCAGCGCCCTGCCGGTCGGATTCGGCGCCCGCCAGGCCCCCGGCGAGTATCGACTGGAGGAGCGCGGCGACCAGCGGTGCTTTGCCTGGGCCAACGGTCCGCAGGCACTGAAGCCGCTCCTGTTCCGGCCCCAAGAGCCCCTGTGGCAGGCGCGGCGCGGCGCGGACGGCCGGATCCAATTCGAATCGGCCGCGGCCCCGCGCGAGCGCCGGGCGGTGATCAGCGTGCGCGCATGCGACCTGGCCGCCCTCGCGCTGCATGACAAGCACTTCCTGCACAAGGAGCGCGATCCCTGGTACGCCGCCCGACGGGCAGACCTCCTGCTGATCGCCGTCGACTGCAGCCATCCGGCCGATACCTGCTTCTGCGTCTCAACAGGCGATGGTCCCGCCGTTGAAGGCGAAACGGACCTGGCGTTGACTGAGCTCGACCGCGGCTTCCTGGTGCGCGCCTACACTGCCGAGGGCGCCGCCCTCCGTGATGCCCTGCCGCTGCGGGAAGCGACGCCAGAGGAGCTGGACGAGGCCGAGGCACAGATTGCGCAGGCAAGGCAGAGCCAAACCCGCCGCATGCCCGACCGCAATCTACGCGACGCGCTGTTTGCCAACCTGGATCACCCGCGCTGGGCCGAGGTCGCCGAGCGCTGCCTCTCCTGCGGCAACTGCGTGGCCGTATGCCCCACCTGCTTCTGCCACACCGAGCGCGACCTGGGCGCCCTTGATGGAACCGCCAGCACCCACCTAAGGCGCTGGGATAGCTGTTTCTCCGCCGAGCACAGTTATCTGCACGGGCGCCTGCTGCGGCCGGATACCCGCACCCGATATCGCCAGTGGCTGACGCACAAGCTCGGCGGCTGGCACGACCAGTACGGGCGCTCCGGCTGTGTCGGCTGCGGGCGGTGCATCACCTGGTGTCCGGTGGGGATCGACCTCACCGAGGAGGCCGCGGCGGTGTGCGCACCCTCCGGGGAGGGCCCGGTGCCATGACCGGGCCGGCGCGTTCCCCCTACCTGCCCTGGGAGGCCGAGGTCGTCGGCCGCAGCCAGGAGACGCGGGACCTGTTCACCCTGCGTCTGCGCCTGACCAACCGCGGCGAGCGCGAGCGCTATACCTTCGCGCCGGGCCAGTTCAACATGCTGCATCTGCCCGGGGTGGGCGGAGTGCCGATCTCAATCGCCTCGGACCCGGCCCAGAGTGAGATCCTCGATCACACCATTCGCGCGGTGGGCCGGGTTACCCGCGTGCTGGCGGAGCTCGCACCCGGCAACCGGCTCGGCCTGCGCGGACCTTACGGGCGCGGCTGGCCCCTGCGCGAGGCGCAAGGGCGCGACCTCGTGGTGATCACCGGCGGGCTCGGCTGCGCCCCGGTCGTCGCGGCCATCGCCTACGCGGTGCAGCGCCGCGACCGTTTCCGCCGGCTCGTGATCCTCCAAGGCGTCAAGCACTCGGCGGACATGATCTGGCGCAGCCGCTACGACGCCTGGGCCCGCCTTCCGGACACCGAGGTCCGCCTCGCCCGCCAAGGGCTGGACCGGCCACAGGGGTCTGGTCACCGAGCTCTTGGACCAGGTCCGCTTCGACCCCGGCCAGGCCACCGCCCTGGTGTGCGGGCCCGAGCCGATGATGGTTGCCAGCGCGCGCCGTCTGACCGAGCTGGGCGTAGCCGGGGACCAAATCTGGCTCAGCCTGGAGCGGGCCTTCCAGTGCGGCGTCGGCCACTGCGGCCACTGTCAGCTCGGGCCCTACTTCGTCTGCCGGGACGGACCGGTCTTCCCCTACGTCGAGATCGGCTGGCTCCTCGGCGCCAAGGGGTTCTAGCGCTCACCAGCCCGGTTACGAGACCCATGCCGATGCGACCCCCGAAGATCGCCAGCCGCAAACCGCGCCTCGCCGTGCACAAGTTCAGCTCCTGCGACGGCTGCCAGCTCGCCCTGCTCAACGCGGGCGAGAACCTACTCGCCCTGGCCGAGATCGTCGACATCGTCCACTTTGCGGAGGCCGGTGTGGTGGACGAGGAGGCGGAGGCCGACATCAGCCTGGTCGAGGGCAGCATCTCGACCCCGCAGGAGATCGAGCGCGTGAAAGCTGTGCGCGCACGCAGCCGCTGGCTGATCCCGATCGGTGCCTGCGGGACGGCGGGCGGGCCTCAGGCCCTGCGCAACCTGGCCGACGCGCCGGCCTGGATCGCCGCCGTCTATCCGCACCCCGAGCACATCAGCGCCCTGCCGACCGCCACCGCCATCGCGCGCCACGTACCGGTGGACGCCGAGCTTCCGGGCTGTCCGGTCAACACCCGCCAGGTGCTGGCCGCCCTGTCCAGCCTGCTCCTTGGTGCCAGCCCGGTCGAGGAGAACGAGAAGGTCTGTGTGGCCTGCAAGCGCAAAGGGCAGGTCTGCGTGCTGGTCGCCAAGGGCGAGCCCTGCCTGGGGCCCGTCACGGTCACCGGCTGCGGCGCCCTGTGCCCCGGTCTCGGGCGGGACTGCTACGGCTGTTACGGCCCGGCCGAGAACCCCAACGTCGACTCGCTCACGGGTTGGCTGTCGGCCCGAGGGATGGACACGGAGGCGATCGCCCGGCGCTTCCAGTACCAGCAGAGCGGCGCGCCCGTCTTCCGCGAGGCGTTCGTGCAGTGGAGCAAGCGGGGTGGTCATGACAGCGGCGACTGAGCACAAAACGGTGCGGGTGCAGGTTCCGGTCCTCGCCCGGGTGGAGGGCGAAGGCGCCCTCGACCTGGTGGTGAGAGACGGGCGCATCGAGGACATCCGGCTGCGGATCTACGAGCCGCCGCGGCTCTTCGAGCAGATGCTCGTTGGGCGCGACCACCGCGAGATTCCCGATCTGGTGGCCCGCATCTGCGGGATCTGCCCGGTGGCCTATCAGATGAGCGGGGTGCACGCCGTCGAGCGCCTGTTCGGCTGCGACCCCCGGCCTTGGGTGCGCCGGATGCGACGGCTCTTCTACTGCGGCGAATGGATCCAGAGCCACGCCCTGCACATTCATCTGCTGGCGGCGCCGGACTTCCTCGGCTTCGAGAGCGCGCCCGCCATGGCCGCCCGCTACGGCGATGAGGTCCGCCGCGGGCTGCGCCTCCAAGGGGTCGGCAACCGCATCATCCGTCTGTTCGGCGCCCGCTCGGTGCATCCTGTGGGCGCACGGGTCGGCGGCTTCTGGAAGGCGCCCGATCGGCGCGAGGTGGCCGCCCTCGCCGAAGAAGTTGACCAAGTCATCAGGGAGGCCGAGGCGCTGCTCGGCTGGACCGCGTCCCTGCCGCTGCCGGAGAACCCCCAGCCGTTCACCTGCGTCGCCCTGCGCCACCCCGATGAGTACCCCATGATCGCCGACCATATCGTCTCGGAGGGAGGGCTCAACATCGCGGTGGATGAGTTCGAGCAGTACTTCACGGAAAGCCAGGTCGCCCACTCCACCGCCCTGCACGGACGGCACAAGGGGCTGCCCTACCTGGTGGGGCCGCTCGCCCGCCTCAACCTCAACCTGGACCGGCTCCATCCCCAGGTGCGGGACGCGCTCGGCCGCACCGGCATCCGCTTCCCGAGCCACGACATGTATCACAGCATCGTCGCGCGCGCGGCCGAGATCCTTCAGTCCCTCTTGGAGGCATCCGAGATCCTTGCCGACTACGTCCCCCAAGATCCGGCCTACCTCAGCCCCGCGCCTCGCGCCGGCATCGGCTGCGGCGCGAGCGAGGCCCCCCGCGGCCTGCTCTGGCACCGCTACACGCTCGACCTTCGGGGACAGATCGAGGCCGCTCGGATCGTGCCACCCACCAGTCAGAATCAGGCCCGCATCGAGGAGGACCTGCGGCTCTCGCTCACCAGCCTGGGCCTCGACAAGGACGAGGACACCTTGCGGCACGCCGGCGAGATGGTGATCCGCAACTACGACCCCTGCATCTCGTGCGCGACCCACTTCCTTCGCCTCAATTTGACCCGGTGACGGTGATCGGCCTCGGCTCACCCTTCGGCGACGACCGCGTCGGCTGGCGTGTCGTCGAGCTGCTCAGCCGGCGTCTCGCCCCTGCCCTTGCCCGGGTCCTGCCGCTCGACCGCCCGGGGCCAGCCCTGCTCGAGGCGCTCGGCGGACGGGCGGAGGCGGTCCTGATCGACGGCGCCGCCACGGGAAGGCCGCTGGGCAGCATTCACCGTCTGTGTGCCGCCGAGGTCGCCGCCTCCGGTGCGAGAACCGACTCCGGTCACGGGCTGGGCCTGGCCGAAACCCTACAGCTCGGCCGGGCCCTCGGCATCCTGCCCCCGCGGCTTACCGTCTACGTGGTGAGCATCGATCCCACCGACACCGTCCACCCCGACGCCAGGCTAACCAAAGAGGTCGAAGCGGCCGCCGTGCGACTGGCCCGCGAGCTGGAGCAGGAGCTTACGCACCGCTGAATCGGGAACCGTGCGGGCTAGGGGCGGAGCGACCCGATCCCGCGCGCCGGCGTTTTCCGTAATCCTACGCATTGCCTGCTGCTGCGACAGCCCATAGGGTTATCGGCGGCCGCAACGTGACTGTTGGGATGCCGCCCCCCGGCAGCCTGCACGCGATCCGCGCGGGGTCGTTTACCGGTGGCTCCGCTGTTCAGCCGCTTACCGGAGAAGAACGCAAGGGATAGCCGCCCCCGCGCGGCAGATGCTGGAGGCCTCCGCGTCCGCTCTGGATGCGAGGGCTAACCGGGCGCAGCAGGCCGCGGCGGGGCAACAGACCGCCATTGGCGACGAGCGAAGGGAGTAAGTCGGTCGCCCGGCAGGAGCACCCGACCGACCTGGTTGGCTCGCGGCCTTTCCACCATCAAAGGGCCCAGACGCGATGGAAAAGTACAGCCCAGTCAGGACGCGCCGACCACGAATGACGGCATCGCACGAGCGCTTCGACGAGGCGGTCCAGGCGCTGCTCGACCAGCGCGCCGAGCTCGCTCACCTGGAGAAGGCGGCGGCGCTCAACGAGCGCACGATGCGCGTCGCCCACGATATCCGCAATCCACTTGCAACCATCCAGGCGGTGTGCAGCAGCCTGATCCTGGAGACCGACGACACACACCAGCGCGAGCGCCTGGAGCTAATCAGCGCTCAGGTGGAACGCCTGACCGCGACGCTCGCCGTCGCCGTCCAGGGCGCTGGCGATGCTGACGATGCACCAGTCCCCGTCGATCTGCGGGACCTCGCCAGCTCCTTGGTCAATCTGCTTCAGTACCAGACCCGAGGCAGCATCCACTTCGCCATCCGGATCGATCCCGAGCTTCACTACCGAGCGCCCGAGCGGGGACTGACCCGGAGCCTGTACCACCTGCTGCGGAACGCGGCCGAGGCGGTCCTCGGGCATCCCGCCGCCCAGGTCATCGTCGAGGCGCACAGAATCGGCGGCGAGCTCGAGATCGCCGTGCGGGACAGCGGACCGGGTCTGCCGCCGGCGCTGCTCGAGCAGGGCCTGCGAGTCTACTCCGCCGCCCAGTCCGGCTCGGCCCTCGGGCTGTGCAGTGTCGAGCGCTTCCTGCGCGGCCTCGGCGGGAAGCTCCTGCTCGGTGAGCGGGCGACCGGCGGCGCGGAGATCCGCATGCTACTCCCGGTCGAATGCGGAGAGTCCGGCTTATCGGCGCATTAGTGCGTTACTCCGCGAATCCTGAGGAGACCGACCGTCGCAGACATTTCGTTGCCGTTATCGTTCTCGTTGTCGTCATCCGGCAGATGCAGGACAACGAGAACGAGTAAACGCTCTCACGACGTTGTTTCGTTCCCCCACTGCGCCGTGTCGGCGTGATGGTCGATGTCGGCCGAGGTCCGCACCGCCGGGGCAATGGACAGGCTCACAGCCCGGTCCCTCCCCCTTGGCGGCTCAGGTAGGACGCCGGGAGACAGCCGGCCAGCTCGCGGAATGCCCACCAGGAGCCGTGAGCGATCAAAGGCGCCAGAACGATCAGCGCCGCAGGAAGGATACCGCCCCCAACGAACAGCAGCACCTGGCTCGTCAGGGCCCAGCAAGCGAGGGGGCGCCAATTGCGCCGCGTGAGCCGCGCGCTCGCGCGAACCGCTCCCACCAGGTCCGTATCCTGCTCACGCAGCGCGAACGTGGGGATCACCGCCACGGCCTGCATACCGAGGGCCGTAGAGACAAGGATCACGATCAGCGCCAGCACCAGCGGTGAGTTTTGCCAGCGCAGAAGCGCAGAAAGAAGTCGGTCCAACGCCGGCACCTCGCCACTGAAGAGGAGCGCGAACCCAAGCAGCGCCGCGTGGAGCGCGAAAACCAAGAGGAGCACGAGCAGACCGCCCACCCCGAGGAGCGCGGCCCCGCGCTCCTGAGCGCGCGATGCCGCGGAAGCGGAGCGCGGGTTAGGTCGCGGCAGACTGAGGTCCATCAGCCCCGCGGTCAGCCGCGGGGCGAGCAAAAGGGTCACGCCCGTCAAGGTGATCGCCAACCCCAGATCCGCGATCCCACCGCCCCGGAACAACTGCCTCCAGACCCAAGCCACCGCGAAGAAGATGCCGCCGTAGCACAGGGCCGAGAGGGGCGAGCGGCACAGGCTCCAGCAACCCCCGACCAGCCAGCGCAGCGGGTAGGCGCCCCAGCGCCAGTGCGGGTGTGGCGGAAGGTCGCCCGGATCTGTGTTCTCTCTCGAGGTGATCGACATGGTAATGCCCGGCGGGGCAGGAATCCCCGACAGTCCTTGCCAAGACCCGGGCAGTTTCTGTGCCAAGCGGGGTGGCACCGCCGGTCGACTCGCTCGGCTCGGATCCAAGCCACACCACCGCCCCCGCCACCATCAGGGGACGGCCCCACATTGGCGAGATAACGAGTATCGACGCCGCGGGAGGTCCCTCTGCTCGGCTCCCCGAGCTCGGCCGGCAGCGGGCTCCCGATCCTCCAGGCTCTCGGATAGGCCCGAGATGGGCTGGGCGGCTCCCGTTAAGCACGAAAGCGAGGGGCGCTCAGCCCGTCGTTAACGAGCCGGGGCGCCAGCGCCTCGGTTGACGGCATGGGGCAAATGCACCAGCGGTGGGGGATTCGAGCCGGATGCCGTCGCGCGCATCCGGACATGGCACGTCGGGTTAGTGCGAAACGTCCCGGGCACCCTTGGAACAGCTATTGCTGAGGATTGATAGACACCGCATTCGTCGGCGTCATGACCGCGGGGCAGCAAACCCCAGGCTTCGAACGCCCCGGCGCGTGACGATGGAGGAGCCCGAAGAGCGCCCTTTGCTGGCCCGGTGCCGATCCTTGTCATGGGGCCAACCGTTGCGCCGTTCTTTTTGGCCAGAACAGAGACCGGAGCCGAGACCCGCAATGACTGACCTGTCAGAAGCCCACCACGAGCCCGTGGAGGCGTTGAGCGCAAAAACCGTCGAGATCCACCGCGCCCTGGTGTCGCTCCGCGAGGAGCTGGAGGCGGTGGACTGGTACCAGCAACGCGCCGCTGCCAGCGGCAGCGATTCGTTGCGGCGCATCCTGCTTCACAACATGCGCGAGGAGATCGAGCACGCGTGCATGTTGCTCGAATGGCTGCGGCGCAGCGACACCGACTTCGACGCCAAACTGTCCCTCTACCTGTTCACCAACGGCGGCGAGATCGTCGAGGTCGAAGAGTCACGCCAGCAGGCCAAGGAGTCACAGGCGGCGGCGGGGCCGGCCGAGCCGCTGCCCGCGTCAACCCCCGGCCCAGCGCCGTACCGTCTTACCGTGGGTTCCCTGAAGGAGGCAAAGTGATGGAGTACCTCAATCGCGACGCAGCCGGTCTCCCAGGCTCACTCTGGGAGCGCATCGACGAGGCCGCCCGCACGGCAGCGGCCGATCTCCTCACCGCCCGCCGTTTCCTCGACCTGGAAGGACCCTTTGGCGTCGGTCTCACCAGCGTGGAGACTGGCAGCGAGAGCTACTGCCGGCCGGCGCAGGCAGGCGCGGCCGCTGTGGTCGCGAGCACGGCGATCGCCGTCCCTGTCCTGCAACAGGTCTTCGAGCTCAGCATCCGCCGCGTCGAGGGCCATCTGCGCATGGGTCTGCCGCTCGATCTCAACCCGGTCGAAGAGGCCGCCGAGGCCGTTGCCCGGCGCGAGGACGACCTCGTCTACTACGGTATCGAAGAGCTCGGCATCGCCGGCCTGCTGACGACCCCGCGGCGTCACCGTGTCCAGGTCGGGGACTGGGGCCGCGTGGAGCAGGCCCTCGACGAGGTACTGGCCGCCGTCGGCATCCTGGACGATACGGGATTCCGCGGGCCTTACGTCCTCGTCTTGTCGCCCGCGCGTTACAACACCCTGTTCCGCCGCTACGAGGGGTCCGACATGCTGCAGCTCGACCACCTGCGCCGCCTGTGCGAGGGCGGCGTGTACAAGGCCCCGATCGAAGGCGGCTTGGTCGTCGATCCGCGCGTCGGCACCCTACGCGTCGGGCAAGACCTCGAGGTGGGCTACTCCACCAACGATGGGATTCACCACAAGCTGTTCGCCAGCGAAAGCCTGGTGCTGGTGCTCGACGAACCTCAGGCCGTGTGCCGCCTGGAAGGGACCTGATCCGCCCCTGCCCCGGACGGACCAGGCTGCTCAATCGCCGTCTTCCTACGGCCAGGGCGGGCTGCCCCTGGGATCTGTGCCGGATGCAAAGCTCCACGACGAACCGAACCGCGAATTGCATCAACCAAGCTGCCCTCTCGCCACCCCGCAGCGGGACGTCCACCACCCTTAGCAACCTGAGGACCGCCTGACATGACCAAGAACATGTGAACCGTAGACCGCGTCATCCGAACCCTCATCGCCGTCGTCCTGATCGCCCTCATCGTGACTGGCCGGGTCACCGAGACCTGGGCCATCGTCGCCGGCATCGTGGCCGCAGCCTTCCTGATCACCAGCGCGGTCGGCTTCTGTCCGGGCTACTGGCCGTTCAAGGTCTCCACACGCCGTTAGGGAAACGCTGAAGAATTCAGCGTTTCCCGCGCGGGGCAGGAGCCCCGCCATTTTCAGGCGCGCAAGCGGCTGAAAATGAAGGAGCCGGGAAACCACGCTTTTCCGGCTCCGTGCTGATTTTCTCTCTAGAGAAACGCTGAAGCACTCAGCGTTTGCCGCGCGGGACTGGAGCCCCGCCGTTTTCAGGCGCGCAAGCGACTGACAATGAAGGAGCCGGGAAACCACGCTTTTCCGACTCCGTCCTGATTCTGGCCAGGATGGCCAATCATCAGCATCTCCTTAGGGCGGCCCATCTGCCCCGCCACACCGGGGCGTCATCCCCCGCGTGCCGGACAGCGGTGCCAATCCACCAGGGCAAGGTGCATTTCACCCTGTGGTCGGGAACGCAGGGGGGCTTGCTGGCGGACGCAGCGCCTTGAATCCGCCTCGCTCGTGGGCGGGAATGAAAATTGCCCCGCGCCTGGTGTGACTGGAAACCACAGCGAGGCGAGCGATGGCGACCAAGATTCTGGTGCTCTACTACAGCATGTACGGCCACGTGGAGGCCCTGGCGGCGGCGGTCGCCGAAGGGGCCGGCGCGGTCGAAGGCGTCGAGGTCCGTCTCAAGAGGGTGCCGGAGACCATCCCCGAGCAGATCGCCCGGGAGGCGGGGGCGAAGCTCGACCAACCGGCTCCTCTGGCCGAGCCGGACGAGCTGCCCGACTACGACGGCATCATCTTCGGCACGCCGACTCGCTTCGGAAACATGTGTGCGCAGATGCGCAGCTATCTCGATCAGACGGGGACGCTTTGGATGGCGGGCGACCTGATCGGCAAGGTGGGCAGCGTGTTCACCTCCACGGCGAGCCAGCACGGGGGGCAGGAAACCACGATCACATCATTCCACTCGACCTTGCTGCATCATGGCATGGTCATCGTCGGGGTCCCTTATTCCTGCAAGGAGCTGCTCAATATGCGCGAGATCACCGGAGGTAGCCCGTACGGGGCCTCCACCCTGGCGGATGCCGACGGCAGCCGCCAGCCCTCCCACAATGAGCTCAGCATCGCCCGCTTCCAGGGCCGCCACGTCGCCCGGATCACCCTCTGGCTGGTGCGGGGAAGGAGCTGAGGCGCGCGGGCCTAAGGCCCCCATCGACCCGGAGGGGCCGATCGACTGCTCGCCGCCGCCCGTTCAACGGAGCTTCACCCGGCTCCACACACCGAACAGGATGAAACCATGGAGCAAGCCACCCATCCGATTCATTCCGTCAACGGCCCACTCAGCGCGGAGGCGCTGGCCAAGATCGATGCCTACTGGCGTGCGTGCAATTACCTCGACGTCGGGATGATCTACCTGCAGGACAACCCCCTGCTGCGGGAGCCCTTGCGCGCCGAGCACATCAAGCAGCGCCTGCTCGGGCATTGGGGGGCGAGCCCAGGGCTCTCCTTCATGTATGTGCACCTGAACCGGATCATCCGGGAGCGCAACCAGGAGGCGATCTTCCTTGCCGGTCCTGGACACGGCGCGCCCGGGGTGCTCGCACCCGTTTACCTGGAGGGGACCTATTCGGAGATCTACCCGGACAAGAGCGAGGACGAAGAGGGCATGCGCCACTTCTTCAAGCAGTTCTCCTTCCCCGGCGGCATCGGTTCCCACTGCACCCCGGAGACGCCCGGCTCCATCCACGAGGGCGGCGAGCTCGGCTACTCCATCTCCCACGCCTTCGGGGCGGCGTTCGACAATCCCGACCT
Organism: Chromatiaceae bacterium; assembly: GCA_025458165.1. Classification (GTDB taxonomy): domain Bacteria; phylum Pseudomonadota; class Gammaproteobacteria; order Chromatiales; family Chromatiaceae; genus JALOTB01. The sequence continues at coordinate 29,011 of JALOTB010000046.1, forward strand.
GCTGGTGGCGGTGGCCGTCGGGGACGGCGAGGCGGAGACCGGGCCGCTGGCCACCGCCTGGCATTCGACCAAGTTCCTGCACCCGGGCCGCGACGGGGCGGTGCTGCCGATCCTTCATCTCAACGGCTACAAGATCAACAACCCGACCCTGCTCTCGCGCATCCCCGGCGAGGAGCTGGCGAGCCTGATGCGCGGCTACGGCTGGACCCCTCACTTCGTCGAGGGCGACGACCCCCTGGTGATGCACCAGCAGATGGCCGCGACCCTGGACCGCTGCCTGGAGGCGATCCGCGCCATCCAGGGCGAGGCGCGTGCCACCGGCAAGGCCGCTCGCGCCCACTGGCCGATGATCGTGCTGCGCTCCCCCAAGGGCTGGACCGGCCCCCAGGAGGTGGATGGGCACAAGGTGGAGGGTTTCTGGCGCGCGCACCAAGTGCCGCTTGCCGGCATGCACGACAACCCGGCACACCTCAAGCAGCTCGAGGACTGGCTGCGCGGCTACCAGCCCGAGGAGCTGTTCGACACGAACGGCCGGCTCGTCCCGGAGCTCAAGGCCCTAGCCCCCGAGGGCACCAGGCGCATGAGCGCCAATCCCCACGCCAACGGCGGCCTGCTGCGCCGGGCGCTGCGCATGCCCGACTTCCGGGATTATGCCCAGGAGGTGCTCAAGCCGGCCCAGGTAAGCGCCATGAACACCAAGCCGCTGGGTGCCCTGCTGCGGGACGTGATGGCCAAGAACATGGACAACTTCCGGGTCTTCGGGCCGGACGAGAACACCTCCAACAAGCTGGACCCGATCTACGAGGTGTCCAAGAAGCTCTGGCTGGCGGACTACAAGCCCGAGGACGCCGACGGTGGGCAGCTCTCACCGGACGGGCGGGTGATGGAGATGCTCTCCGAGCACACCCTGGAGGGCTGGTACGAGGGCTATGTCCTCACCGGGCGGCACGGCTTCTTCGCCACCTACGAGGCCTTCGCCCATGTCATCGACTCCATGTTCAACCAGCACGCCAAGTGGCTGGCCATCTGCGAGGAGATCCCCTGGCGCGCGCGTATCTCCTCGATCAATCTCTTGATCACCTCCACCGTCTGGCGCCAGGACCACAACGGCTTCACCCACCAGGACCCGGGCTTCATCGACGTGGTGGTGAACAAAAACCCGGAGGTGACCCGGATCTACCTGCCCCCAGACGTCAACTGCCTGCTCTCTACCGCCGACCACTGCCTGCGCAGCCGCGACGACATCAATGTCATCGTCTGCGATAAGCAAATGCACCTCCAGTACCTGGACATGGATGCCGCCATCAAGCACTGCACCAAGGGGCTAGGTATCTGGGAGTGGGCGAGCAACGATCAGGGCGAGGAGCCGGACGTGGTGATGGCCGGCTGCGGCGACATCCCCACCAAGGAGGCGCTGGCGGCCACCGCGCTGCTGCGCGAGCACTTCCCGGATCTGAAGATCCGCTTCATCAACGTGGTGGACCTGTTCCGCATGACCCCCGAGGGCGAGCACCCCCACGGCCTCTCGGACCGGGACTTCGACAGCCTGTTCACCAAGGACAAGCCCATCATCTTCAACTTCCACGGCTATCCCTGGCTGATCCACCGCCTCGCCTACCGGCGCACCAATCACAAGAACCTGCATGTGCGCGGCTACAAGGAGAAGGGCAACATCAATACGCCACTGGAGCTCGCCATCGAAAACGAGATCGACCGCTTCAGCCTCGGCATCGATGTGATCAACCGGGTACCCCGCCTTCAGGTTGCCGGCGCTCACGTCAAGGAGAAGCTCAGGGACAGGCAGATCGACTGCCGCAACTACGCCCACGCCTACGGCATCGACAAGCCGGAGGCGGCGGACTGGACCTGGCCGTTCTGAGGCCTGTCGGCCCGCGGCGGCGCCCCGTGACCGCGCGGCTAGGCCCCGCCGTCGGACTGGATCCAGCGTCGGGCCTCCGCCTGCGCCGACCATGGAAATCGCCGCACCTCGATGCCCGGCAGCAGGTTGCCAGTGCGCGCGAGCAGGCCGAGCCAGGCCGCATCGGTGACGATCGCCTCCCGCTCAATGTCGCGGAAGTGCCGCCAGGTCAGCCGCAAGTCTTCGAGGAGGGCAGGCAGCGACATACCCCCAAGTTGCTCGACCTCGGCGTAGATGCGCAGCCGCTCCCGGCGCGTGCGCTTGTCCGCCAGGACGGCGGCGACCGCGTCCACATCGGCGCGATCGATCGGACCGCGCACCCGCAGGCCGAGCACGCGGTCCTCGAACCCCGTAGAGATCAGCTCGATCATCGCCCGTCGCGTCGCTCAGCGCTCGTAGACGAGCCGGTCGGGGTGAACCCCGAGGCCGATCAAGGCCTGGTTCACTGACTCCACGAACCCGGACGGTCCGCAGACGTAGAAGTGCCGGTCGAGCGCTCCGGCATGCTCGGAGAGGAAGCCCGTGTCGATGCGCCGGCCACCGCCATGAGTGAAGGTGAACACGGCCCGTCCGCCCAGATAGTGCCGCAGCTCGTCGCCGCAGATCAGGTCGTGCTCGGTTTTGTTTGAGAACAGGAGCCCGTGGCCTTCCAGAGCCCCCTCCGCGGCCAGCCGGCGCAGGATGGCGAGGAAGGGCGTGACCCCCGCCCCGGCGGCGATGAACAGACCGGGCCCCTGGTAGGTGATGGTACCGAACGCCTCGCTGACCGTCAGCGGGGCACCAGGCTCCAGGTCATGCAGGGCCGCAGTGAATCCCTCCCGCTCCGGATAGCGTTTGATCGTGAGCTCCAGCACCTCATCGCCGGGTAAGCAGGTCGGGGTGAAGGGGTGTCCCTTGCCGTGCCAGGGATCGCGCTCGATCGTGAGCTCCACCCCCTGCCCGGGCTCGAAGCGAAAGCCGCTCGGGCGCTCGATCACGAATCGCCGGGTATCGTGGGTGACGAAGCCGCTCATCAGCAGCCTGGTGCTCTGTGCCATGATGTCTTTCCTCAGTCGTTGTCGCCGGCGGCCTGTGCGGGCATCCCTCCTCGCACGGCCGGCTCGTGCTCAGATGCGCCGCCAGTCGGCGACGAGCTCAGTCAGCCGCAACACGACGTTCGAGTCCCGGCTGCGCAGCCAGGTCTCCAATGTATTGCCGCCTTCGCTCAGGGCCTGTCCGGCGAAGGGGTCGGCCGGGACCTGCGGCAACGCAGCGACCAGCGTGGCCGCCTGCTCCGAGGAAGCGCCAAAGCGCCGCAGCAAACTCTCCGCGTACGGCGGGAAGCGGCGGTCATCCAGGCCGTAGAGGCCCCAGAAGCGATCCGCCGCCCCGAGCGCGAAGAGGAAGAAGCCGAGGCGCGGCCGGCCCTTCTCGAGCGGCTCGGGGAAGACGCTCACGCAGGCCTGGAGAAAAGGCTCCAGCTCGCGGACCTTGGGGTCCGCCGGCGCGGCGGGCTCCAAGTGATCGACGGGGCGCCCCAGGTCTGGGTCCACCGCCGTCGCCCGCCCGTCGGGGCTCTGCTGCCAGATGTCTTTCATTGGCTCCCCGTCACGGTTCCGGTTCACGACAAACACGAAGCAGACATCGTGCCGGCCGACGGACAAGCGCCTTGCCGTGAAACTCGCGCGCAGGGCGCTTGAAATCCGCCTCTTCCGCGCGCGGGAGAGGGATGGGGTGAGGCAACGATCACGGCGATACGCGACCGATGTTCATCGTTCGGGGCGGCGCGTGTCGCCATGGCGAGCTCGGTCCGCCGGGCGCGCGGCTCCTCCTCCAGGTGCGCCATGCCCCCGAACACGAGGAGCGTGATGCGCTCGATGCGCGGCCCGTGCCGCAGAGTGCTGGCACGCGATGCGCTTTCGCCTCCGATCGAGCTGGCGCATCGACACCACAGCCCGTCGGCGCTAGCCGAACGGCTCGGGCGGGGGCAGCCCTTCGCGGGCGCGGCTCAGGGCCTCCTCGGCCTGGCGCAAGCGTTCCTCGGCGGCCTCGACGCGGTCCCGGTAGCTCGGCTTTGGCACGCGTCCCCCGCCGGCCAAGTGCTGCCAATCCTCGGGCTCGCGCTGATCGGCCGCCGCGCGCGCCGAACCGATACCCCGGACCTCTGAGGGACGTCCGGAGCGCGAGCGACCCCCATCCGCACACATCGGTTGCCAGCGGGCGCTTGCAACCACCACGCGGTTGAGAACAACCGCCCCTCCGCGGGCTGCTGCAACCAGAGCTTAGCCCTCGTCCTGCTGCGTGTGCGTGGCGGCCACTCGGGAATCCTGAGCGTATCCCGCTGGTGCGGCCCTTCTCTCAAGGCTGCCCGCTTGGCCGTTCGCAGGTGCGCCGCCCTGGCACCGAAAATGCCTGGCACGAAATCAAGACGGTTGACAAGCAAGCGAACCAAAGGAGAGACGGGCAATGAAAGAGCAAAGGAGAGGAACCGGCGCGGGGATAAGGGTCTCCGCCGTCGCCCTGGCGGTTTCGGCGCTGTTCGCCGCGCAACCGGGCCTCGCCTACGACGAGGCACCGGTGTCCAACGGCGCCACCATCGAGGGGGAGGTCAGCTACTCGGCGCGCGTGCCGACGCGGAAGATCATCCCCAACGACCCGGACGTCTGCGGTGGTCCACGCGACATCGCCCTGATCGAGACCATCGAGGGCGGCAGGGTCACCGACGCCGTGGTCTACCTGGAAGGCGTCGACAAGGGCAAGCCCTGGCCCGAGCAAACCGCAGTCCCGCGGCTCGACAACGTCGACTGCCGCTTTCGCCCACAGATCGTCGTTATGCCACCGGGTCCCGTTGAGATCCACAACTCGGATCCGGTGCTCCACAACACGCATTCGTTCTACGGCGGCCGTACCGCTTTCAACATCGCCCTGCCCAACCAGGGGCAGAGCATCGAGAAGGCGCTACGCCGCCCGGGGATACTGCGCGTTGAATGCGATGCACACGGTCACATGAGCGCGCGCATCTTCGTCGCCGCCAACCCCTACTACGCTGCGACTCAGGACGGCGGCACTTTCCACATCGACGAGGTGCCGCCCGGTGAGTACAAGCTGGTCGCCTACCAGGAGGAGGTAGGCCCGGTGGAGACCACCATCAGCGTCAAGCCGGGGGAGACCGTCAAGCTCGCGGTCGACCTGGCTGAGAAAGCAATCGAACGCCGTTGATCAGCACCTTGGACGACCACCACGAGAGGACGACTGACATGAACGACATCGACCGAGACCTGCGCGAGCGTGCGCGGGTCCTGCGCCGCGGCGAGCAGCGCGCCGACGCGGGCACCCGCATCGACCGGCGCATCTTCCTGCACCGCTCCCTGTGGGCCGGTGCCGCGGCGGGGGCGGCGAGCTTCGGGCTTTTCCCCCTGCTGAACACGATCGACATGGCCTTCGCCCAAGAGGGCCAGTCCTTCCGTTTCGCCTGGATCTCCGATACCCACCTGCTACCCGACGACGTCAACACGCGCTTCGTGGAGAAGACGATACGGGCGGTCCAAGAGGTCCAGGCGATGGACCCGTCGCCGGACTTCCTCATCTTCGGCGGCGACCTGGCCCAGCTCGGCGATCCCGTCGAGCTCAAGCTGGGTAAGGGCATCCTCGACGAGCTGGAGATCAAGAAGCTCTTCATCCCGGGCGAGCATGACTGGTACCTGGATATGGGCAAGACCTGGGTCGAGATGTTCGGGGCCTCGCCCTGGAAGCTCGACCACAAGGGCGTACGCCTGATCGGCCTGGACACCGTGGGCCAGGCCCCGGACTACTGGTCGGCCACCAACATGTCGCCGCAGGAGCGCATGGGGCACATGGCCACCCTGGACGGGTCGGTGGCCGGGGCTTGGGCGGGGCTCGGCGACGAGCAGCTCAAGTGGCTCGCCGACGCCGTCGCCGACTGGCCCAAGGACGCGCCGCTCGTGGTCTTCTCCCACAACCCGCTGTACGAGTACTACCCGCCCTGGAACTTCTGGGTACGCGACTGGCGGGCGGTGCACGAGATCCTGGCCCCATTCAACAGGGTGACCAATCTCCACGGGCACACTCACCAGGTGCTCTACAACCAATTCGGCAAGGTGCGCTCGATCGGCATGCTCGCCACCGCCTGGCCCTGGCCCTACGCCCCCGAGGGCGTTCCGGCCCTCACGCGTTGCATGGTGCGGGCCAACCCTGGCGACCACTTCGACGGCGTCGGCTGGGACAAGCTGGCCTTCGCCGGGGAGGGCGTCGAGAACGAGTACGTGATGTGGCGTCCGAAGGAAGACGCCGTCTTCGCACAAGAGCCGCACGACTCGGGCTGTGCCGACAACATCAACCAGAGGCTGCACGCGCGGGTCGCTGACAGGATGTGGCCCTACTGATCGCGCCCTGATCCGTGCAGGAGTTAGGAGGAGTCGAGATGAGAATCCAACCGTTCGTGAACGCGGGACTCCGCGTCCTCGCGTTGGCCGCGGCCGCCGGCGCGGTCCAGTTTGCGCTGGCGCACGGAAGCAAGCACACCCGCGCGCAGCTCCAGGCATTCGAGGCGGCTTTCATGGAGCAGGTGCGCATCGGCGATCTGCTGTTCCATGGTGACCCGGAGACCGAAAAGCAGTTGGGTGTCAGCCTCTCGCAGACGGGAATGGCCTGTGCCATGTGCCACCCCTACGGCTCCGACACCCATCCCTACGAGTTCCCCAAGTGGCAGGAGCAGATGGGCGAGTTTGCAACCCTTAGGGACATGATCAACTGGTGCATCGAGAAGCCGAACCAGGGGACCAAAATCGACGGGGACTCCGAGGCGATGAAGGCACTGGAGGCCTACATCTACTGGTCGAACCGCGGCTCGTCGCTCGACCCCGGTAGGCACTGAGCGGTCGCGCGCGGGGGAACGACCCCTCCGGAAGGTGCTGGCCTTCTCGCCCGCCCTGCCGGAGCGGAGTCGTCCGACCCCGGCAGCACGCGGGCCGGCCTCGACCTGATCCTCGACCACCAAGAAAGCGCGGACGCCGGCAGGATCTCCCGCCGCGCGCCGGGGAGGCCGAATACATCAGCATTTTCCTAGGGCATGATCCGGCGGCGAGACGCCGGCATCGAACATCCCGCTTGCGTGATCCGTAGTTCTCTTCAGAAACCCATGGCCGAAAGCATCCAGAGACCCGCCCGCGACCGGACTACGAAGCTCGACACCCTGGTGGACCGGCGCCTGGTTCGGCTGTGGCTGTATTGGGGGATGTTCTGGCTGATGTTCGCGCCCTCGGTGGGCGTGATCATCTCGACCTACTTCAACTACCCGAACTACCTCGGCGACGCGCTGGAGCTGCAGTTCGGCCGGCTGCGCCCCCTGCACGTCAACGGCGTCATCTGGGGCGCCTTCTCGACCCTATTCATCGGTCTCTGCTACTACCTGGTGCCCCGTCTGTGTGGAGTGCGCGTGGCCGCTGAGCGCCTGGGCTACCCCCTCGCCTGGATCTGGAATCTCGGTCTTGCGGCCGGCTTCGCCTCCCTTCCCCTGGGCTTCAATCAAGGGCTGGAGGCGGGCGAGCTGCCGTTCGTCGTGGACCTGATGATCCTCGCGGTCATCACCACCCTGGCCTGGCAGTTCATTCTCACCATCTCGCGCCGGGTCGATCCTGGGCTGTACGTCAGCGCCTGGTACCTGATCGCCGCCTTCGTGTGGAGCGTGCTCAACCTGGTGCTCGGCTCCCTGATCCTCCCCTTCTCCATCTCGGGCATCAACAGCGCCGCCTTCCACGGTCTGTTCATTCACTACATCGTGGGCCTGTGGATCACCCCGGCGGGCTACGTACTGATCTACTACTTCCTGCCGGCCAGCGTGCAAAACCCCATCTATAGCCACAAGCTGTCCCTGGTGGGCTTCTGGTCCCTGGCCCTCTTCTATCCCTTCGTCGGCATCCACCACTACCTCTACAGCCCGATCGCCGACTGGGCCGAGACGCTCGCGATCATCACCTCCATGCTGCTCATCGTCCCGGTGTGGACGGTGCTGCAGAACTTCTTCGGCACCATGGTGGGACGCTGGGACAGCTTCGGGCGCAACCTCACCGCCAAGTTCCTCATCGCCGGCTCTCTGCTCTACCTGGTGGGCTGCTTCCAAGGGTCCACGGAGGCCCTGCGCTCCGTCCAGCAGCCGACGCACTTCACCGATTTCGTCATCTCCCACTCCCACCTCACAGTCTTCGGCACCTTCGTGATCTGGGCCATCGCCGGGCTGATCTACGTCTGGCCGCGGCTCTTCGACCGCGAGGGTCTGTGGTCCTTCAAGCTCGCCAACTGGTCGTTCTGGCTCATCGTGCTCGGGATCAGCCTGATGGGCCTGGACCTCACGGCCATGGGACTACAGCAGGGGTTCATGTGGATGCGCGAGACCGAGTGGATGGACGCCATGACCGCGGTCCAGCCCTACTGGTTAGTGCGCACCTTCGCGGGAGTCATGATGGACGTGGGAATCTCACTGCTCGTGCTCAATCTGATGCTCACCGCGCTATCCGGCCGGGCGTCCCCTGCCCCGGCACGGGCGGCGGAGGGGGCCGCATGAACGTCAAGACGACCTTCCTGCTCGCCGGGGTCTTCTTCATCTCGCTCGCCCTCTTCGTCCAAGGCCTGCTGCCGGCCCTCCAGCCCCAGGCGAACTACGAGAAGGTGACCCGCGTGGTGCGCACGGACCTCGCCGAGCTCAAGTGGGTCGAGGCCGAGGCCACGGATTACAACGAGCTGGAGACGCTCGGCCGTGCGGTCTATATCCGCGAGGGCTGCTGGTACTGCCACTCCCAGTACATCCGGCCGGTGACGGGCGAGACCCGCCGCTGGGGGCCGGTGACCCAGTCGGGCGAGTACGCCTTCGACCTGCCCCACCTCTTCTCCACCCGGCGCATCGGTCCGGACCTCTCCCGGGTCGGCCTCAAGTACGGCGACGAGTGGCACCTGGCTCACTACTGGGACCCGCGCATGGTCGTGCCCGACTCGATCATGCCGCGCTTCTCGGGGCTGTTCGACGGTCCCTATGAGGACGTCGCCATCGTCACCGACGCCGAGGGCAACCGCACCCTGGAGCAAACCGAGGTCACCCGAGCCCTGTTCGACTTCGAGCACGGCGAGCCGCGGAAGCTCACCCCCAACGCCGAGGGCCTGCTCTTCGTCCCCGAGCGCGGGCTGTTGCCCGTCGTCTTCACCCCCCAGGACCAGTTCACCGGCGACACCGTCACCCTGGTGGCGATGACCCGGGAGCTCCAAGGCCTCATCGCCTACGTACAGAAGCTGGGAATGAACCGGGGCAAATGGCGCGACCGTTTCGAGCCCCAGCTCGTAGCGGCAGCGGACATGTCCATCCCGGCGACCGAGGAGTGGCTCGCCCATGGCGAGCAGGTGTATCTGCGCCGCTGCGCCGGTTGTCACGGGGAGAAAGGCGACGGCAACGGACCGGCGGCCACCTTCATGCACCAGGTCCGCCCGCGGGACTTCCGCCTGGGGCTCTTCAAGTTCCGTCTCACCGAGTCCGGCGCCCTGCCCACCGACGGCGATCTGATGCGCACCCTCACCCGCGGCGTGCGGGGCACCGCCATGCCCACCTGGCACATGCTCCCGGACAAAGACCGCCTGGCGGTGATCCAGTACGTCAAGCTCGAGCTGGCGGTGGACCGGTCGTTCGACCCGGAGAATCCCTGGCGCTGGTTCGCGGAGCAGCCCCCCCCGCCCCCCTTGTACATCGGCGAGCCGCCCTCGCCTTCCCAGTCGCTGCTCGCGCAGGGCAAGGAGGTCTGGGAGCAGGCCAAGTGCTGGGAGTGCCACGGGCGCTCCGGCGAGGGCGACGGCGATAAGGCGGAGGGACTGGAGGACGACTGGGGCTTCCCCATCCGTCCCGCCGATCTGACGCGGGGGCTGTACAAGTCCGGCCCGAATCCGGACGACATCTTCCGCACCATCAGCAACGGGCTGAACGGCACGCCAATGGCCTCCTTCAAGGACAGCTTCACCGAGGAGGAGCGCTGGGCCCTGTCCTACTACGTCCTGTCGCTGTCCGCCTACCGCGACCCGCTCAGCGGGGAGCGCCTGGCCCTCGGCACCGAGGACCGCCAGGCGCTCAACGACCCGGAGCTCAGGGCCGATACATCGGAGCTCGCCTACCGCCCGCAGCGCTCAACGAGCGAGCCGGCGCACTACGGCGGCGAGGCCTGGGCGGCCAAGCACGGGATCGAGATCCTAAATGCGGCCCAAGCCGGGACCGCCGAGTGAGGAGGAGGACCACGCCATGGTCCAGATGACGCTGCTCCAGCTCCTGGTTGCCGCCTGTATGGGACTGGGCGCCCTCTGTCTGCTGCTATGGGCCTACTTCTCCGGCCATTACGACGACGTCGAGGGGCCCAAGTACCGCGCCTATTGGGCCGAGGTGATCGACGATGACGAACGCTGAGCACAAGAAGAAAGGGCTGCGCCAGCGCCGGCGCGAAGCCGCCGACGAGGTCGAGGAGTTCGCCCAGGGCGAGATTCGCACCCGCCGCGGCAAGATCAACGGCTGGCTGCTGGTGGTCTACCTGGTGCTCTTCCTCTGGGCCCTGTATTACGGTTTCGCCTATTGGGGTGGCCTGGGACCCGGGCTCGACTACTGATCCGAGGGCATACCCAATGGCCGCGCGACTACTGCTGACCGTGTCCGTGCTCAATCTGCTCCTGTTGTTCTCGGAGCTCGCCTTCAACCTCGTCGGCACCGTCCTGTTCCCTTGAGGAGGGGGTCATGAGCTGGTCTGAGCTCTGGGAGCGGCTGAGCTCCCTCGATCCGCAACACCCGCTGGACATGATCCGGACGATGTCGGCCAACGAGGCCATCGCCTTCGTGATCTTCCTGGTCTTCACGGTGGCCTTCTTCGTCTGGGTGGCCTATCTGGCGATCCGGCGGTAGGCGCGCCTCCGCTCGCTGCGCACGGCGGGGCCTGTCGGAACCCGCCGGCGGGCGGCGGCCCGAAGCCCGGGCCGATTCGGCGGCTAGAAGCCGTAAAAGGTCTCGCCCAGATAGCGGGCGACCGCACGGATCTGATCCCGGTCCCAATCCACCTCGGCGGGACCGGCGGCGCATTGGCTGACCTGCGCCTCCAGCTCCGCCGTGTGGATCATGCGATCCGCTCGCGTGTACACAGAGGTGTCATGACAGCCCAGGCAGTGTTGATCGTGTAACGCCTTGCCTTGGGCGGGCACGCTTTCGGGCGCGCCCGCGGCGAGGGCGGGCACGAGCAGTGCCGCCGGGACAGTGAGGCGCGTAAGTGTAAGGAGCATGAGCCCTCCTGCGGCCGAACGGGGTGTGGCAGCGCGCACACCCATCGCGATGCCGACCAGCTTGCAAGAAGGATGCGCGCGGGTCCTGCCCCGGCGCGGCTGGCGCGGCTCTTGCATGACCATTGAGCAACCGTCGCGGAACGAGACGGTACGCATTGATCAACCCAACCGGAGGAGAAACAGATGCAACTGCGAGAGATCATGACCAAGAGCTTTCAGGTGATCGACCACCGCGAGAGCGTACGCCGCGCCGCAGAGCTCATGCGGGACCTCGACGTCGGCATCCTGCCGGTGGTGGAAGAGAACCAGCTAGTGGGCACAGTCACCGATCGTGACATCACGGTGCGGGCAACCGCCGCGGGGTCGGCACCCGAGGAGACGACTGTCGCGGGCGTCATGAGCCGGGGCGTGCTCTTCGGCTACGAGGACGAGGACGCCGAGGACGCCGCCGCCACCATGGAGCAAAAGCAGGTCCGGCGCCTGCTCGTGCTGGATCACGGCGAGCATTGCGTCGGGATCGTCTCGATCGGCGATCTGGCCGTTCGCGGACGGGACCCGTCCCTCTCGGCCGAAGTCCTCGAGAGGGTCTCCGAACCGGGCTCGTAACGGCAGCGAGGTAGCAACATGGACCTTAATGCACTGAATTTCCTTGTTCTCCTAAATGCCCTGCTGTCAGTCGGCATCCTGGCGCTCGGACTGCGACCCAAGGTCTTTCGGCAGCGCCGCCACTGGGGGGCGCTGGACGAGCGCGGGCAGGGCAGACCCGCCGAGCGGCGGTGGTGCACCGAACGTCCGACCCGGGCCTCCTTGCCCGGGCGCTGCCAAACCTCAGCGGGGCAGGAAGCCCCACCACCTTGAGGAGGCGCACCGGCGGCGGGGAGACCGCGCTCCTCGGGCGCGGTGCTGGTCGTTGGCGGCGAAGGCGAATGATCGGCCGCCCCCGAGGTGCTAGAGGTGCTAGGGGCGGGGCGAGCGGAATGGCGTCATCCTCCGCAGCACCCCGTCCCTCAAGAGCCAGGCGTGACGCAGGGCCGCCGCCACGTGCAGCGCGATCAGTGCAATGAGCAGTAAGCCACCGCTCGCGTGCATGACCCAGATCAGGCCCTGCAGCCGCTCGCTTTTCGCAATCGCAGCGGGAAGCTCGGCCCCGAAGAACGGAACCGGCTGGCCGTGCGCGCTCACCAGCAGATAACCGCCGATCGGCATCCCGATGAGCAGGATGTAGAACAGCCAGTGGTTCGCTCGTGCCAAGGTCTTCTGCCACGGCTTGAGGGTATCCGGAAGGGTGGGAACTGGGTTCGCCAGCCTCCACAGCAGCCGCAAGACCATCAGGGTCAGGATGCTGAGACCGAGCGTGGTGTGCAGCGGAAAGAGCTGCCCCCAGAGGGGGTCCCCGGACGGCAGACCCGCGAGCAGAAAGCCCAGACCGAGCTGGGTCAGCACGGCGAGCGCCACGAGCCAGTGCAGCGTCTGCGTCACGGCGCCCCAGCGCTGATCGGTGTTTCGAATCTGCATAATCGCCTCCGATAAGGTGGATCTACTCCGGGGGAGGAGCGTCCGTCCGGATTCCTCCCGCACGCGCCAAGACCCCTTCGACTACGACATCGCCGCGCTGCTCGCGGGCCGCCTGACGGGTCCGCCCGGACGGCGAGTCCCCCGCAGCAAGCGGATTCGGCCCGGTGCGGCCGTTCATACCGGCGGTCTGCGCCCGCCCAGGACCAAGAAGAAGACGGCGAGCACGAGACCGACAACGAAGAGGATCCAGGCGATGTTCACTGCCGCTCCCGCAATACCGGAGAAGCCGAGCAGCCCGGCGACGATGGCGATGATGAAGAAGATTGCGGCCCAGCCGATCATGGCGTCCCTCCTCAATGGTTGAGAATCGGGTGATTGCGCGGCGCGGTCCAGGCGATCACCGATTGCTTGGCGTCGGATGGCCCGCTCAGCCGGGCCTCCGGCACGCGGGATGTCGCGGCCCTTGGCGCGCCGTCTGCCATCGGCCCAGCAGAAAGCAGGCCAGCTCTCGGCCCGCGCGTCGGAGCAGCGTGCGGCGTCGACTGTATCCGTGGCGCCTAGGGGCCGGCGGGGAGCCGTTTACAGGTGTGTTTTGACCCGCTGACGGCTCAAAACCACCGGCCCCCCCAGGGCGAGCCCTGAGGATCCGCGGCGGCGACCGGCGCCGCCCCGCCGGCGGCAAGGTACGTCTCTTGCTAACTCAATCGGCAGACGGCGTCTCTTACACCTCCCGGCCACCGATGGGGTCGGGAGACGATGCGCCGAGGACGGGCCGGAACGGACGCCAACCACCGGACTCACGCGAGGTCGATCGCCATGCCACGCATCATTGGCCTTACGGCCGCAGCCGTGCTCCTAGCGACGGCGGGCCTCTCTGCCTGCACCACCCGCGAGGTCGCAACCGGCGCCGTGGTGGGCGGCGCCGCCTACGAGTATTCCAACAAGCGCGCCATGGATGAGTTACGGGAGGACTACGAGAAGGGGCGCATCACCGGCGAGGAATACGACCGGCGCAAGCGGGAGATCGAGGGACGTTCGCTGGTCTATTGACCGCCGCCCTGTGGGCAGTGGATCGCTGCGGCAGGGGGAACTGAATTCATCGGCTATCCCGGCGGAAAAAATCGGCACGAGACCAGAGAACGCCATCTCCCGGTTGCGTCATGTTCAGTCGCACAAGCCACCGAGAACCACAGCCTGTGCTGCCCCGCGCGGGAAATGCTGGACGGTGTTCGGTGGGCCCTGCCGCCGATCAGCCCGACGGCACAGCCACGGCGCCGCCCGATTCGGGAGCGGCCAGAACAGGATGGAGATCGAGCTATTCGGGTGGAGCCTGCATTTCTCCTATTTGCGGGATCTCCTGCTCGCGTACCTGCTGGCCATCCGGATCGCCCGCGCGGGTCCTCTACGGTCTGATGACGGGGATCGGAGTCATCGGGGGCGGAGCCACCGTCATGGAAGGGGGCACGGCCCACAGCACCGCGACGGCCGCCACGATCTGGAGCACTGGGGCCATCGGCGCCACCCCAGCGTTCCACCGCTATGAGATCACCGTCTTGAACACCTTCCTGACCCTGCTCGTGTTCGAGCCAATCAAAGGATTGATCGACAACAGGCACAGTGGCGGCAGCACGCGCAACGGCCCAGACGAGGACGGCAGGTAAAGCGCCGGCTGGCCGCGCCGCGGGAGGCGTGGGTCAAGCGGGCGACCCAATGCAACCGCCCTCGGGCTCGGTGCACCCAGCGCCCGCCCTTGGCGCGGTGCTTGCTCCATCGAACACGAAAGCGGCCATGGGCTCAGCTCCCCCGGCTCACAGGCGACCGCGAGCGACATGACGCCGGGCCAAGGGCGATACGCGGACAAGGAGAACGAGCGATGCGTGCCGAGCGGCAGACCGACATCCTGATCGTCGGCGGCGGCCTGGGCGGCGTGGCAGGGGCCCTCGCGGCGTTGAGGCTCGGCCGGAAGGTCATCCTCACCGAGGAGACCGACTGGATCGGCGGACAGCTCACCGCCCAGGCGGTACCGCCGGACGAGCACCCCTGGATCGAGGGCACCGGCTGCACCGCCAGCTATCGACGGCTGCGCCAGGGCATCCGCGACTATTACCGGCGCAACTATCCGCTCCTCCCGGGACCGCGTTTCAATCCGCTGCTCAATCCGGGCGAAGGACGGGTAAGTCCGCTCTGCCACGAGCCCCGTGTGGCGCTCGCCGTGCTCAACGAGATGCTCGCGCCCTACTTCGCGAACCGTCAGCTCGAGCTCTGGCTGCGCTGCGCCGCGACCGAGGTCGAATGCGACGGCGATCGGGTCCGCGCGGTCAGCCTCGCCGACCGCACCCGAGCCGAGCGAGTGACGGTGCACGCCCGCTACGTGCTCGACGCCACCGAGCTCGGCGACCTCCTGCCCATGGCCGGCGTGGAGCACGTCGTCGGGGCCGAGAGCCAGGGTGAGACCGGTGAGCCCCATGCCCTAGCGGGACCCGCGGACCCGCTCGACCAGCAGGCCTTCACCGCGTGCTTCGCCATCGACTACTTGCCGGGGGAGGATCACAGGATCGACCCGCCCGTCGACTACGCGTTCTGGCGCCAGTACAAGGCCGCGTTCTGGCCAGGTCCTCAGCTCGGCTGGGTGTTCACCGATCCGGCGACGCTGGAGGCGCGCCGCCAAGGCATCTTCGAGCCGCCGGACGCCCCCCACTCCGACCTGTGGACCTTCCGCCGCATCTTCTTTCGCGGGCATTACCCGCCCGGTCTGTTCGCAAGCGACGTCACCCTGGTGAACTGGCCGCAGAACGACTACTGGCTGGGCCCGCTGGTCGGGGTACCCGAGGAGGAGCGGCAACGCCACCTGCGGGCGGCGGAGCAGCTCAGCCTGTCGTTGCTGTACTGGATGCAGACCGAGGCGCCGCGCCGCGACGGCGGCACCGGTTACCCCGGGCTGCGTCTGCGCGAGGACGTGGTCGGCACCCGCAACGGACTTGCCAAGCACGTCTACGTGCGCGAGAGCCGCCGCATCCGGGCCGAGCTCACCGTGGTGGAGCAGCACGTGGGCGTGGAGGCCCGCGAGGGAATCGAAGGCGCCGAGCACTTCGCCGACAGCGTCGGGGTGGGCAGCTACCGGCTCGACCTGCACCCCACCACGCGCCTGCGCACTTACGTGGACATCAGTAGCTGGCCCTTCCAGATCCCCCTGGGGGCGCTGATCGCGGTGCGGATGGAGAATCTGCTGCCGGCGGCCAAGAATCTCGGCGTCACCCATATCACCAACGGCTGCTATCGGCTGCACCCGGTGGAGTGGAACGTGGGCGAGGCGGCCGGGGCCCTCGCCGCCTACTGCCTCGATCGCCACCTGACGCCGCGCCAGGTGCGCAACACCCGAGGGCATCTCGCCGACTTTCAGCGCCTGCTCCGGACCCGGCTCGGGGTGGTCCTGGAATGGCCGAACCCGCGGGCGACGGCACGCTGAGGCGAGCCCCAACCCGCTCGGTTCACCGCACGACGGGCGGGCGACGCGCTCACCCCGCCGGCTTGCCGCCAGCGCCCTCTTTCAGGAGCGCCAGCGCCACGCGGTTGCTCTCGCGGGCACGGTCCCGCAGCCTCGGCAGGTACTTCGTGATCTTCGTCTGCAGCGAGCGGCGCCGATCCCAGGACTGATCGATGTGCGCGATCAGGCGGCCGGCATTCACCAGCTCCAACGGCGGGGTATCCATGCGCAGCGCCTCGAGAAAGCCGCTGACCTTTCCCGCATACGGCAGGGCGACAAAGGGCACGTTCTGCAGCGCGGCGAAGAGCAGGAAGTGCAGCCGCATGCCGATGGCGAGCTCGAACCTCCCGACGAGGGAGAGCAGCTCCCCCGCGCTGTAGTCGCCCTTGAGGACGCTCGCCCGCTGCGGCCGCAGCATCCCGGCGATCACCGCATGCGAGTGCTGGACGTCGCGCACCTGCCGTTCCATCGGCACGAACACGACGTCGGCATCGTAGCGGTCGACGATGAAATCCGCGGCGTTGGCAAGAAGCCCGTGGTAGACCTCCTCATCGATGTCCGGCGCCGCCGGGCCCGGCTCGCGCACCGAAACCCCGACCAGGCGGCTGCGTCCCGCAAGCCCCTCGCGCTTCAGGGCGTCGACCGGCAGTGGCTCGGGCGTGAGGAGCAAGGCGGGGTCCGCCGTGACCAGGATCTCCCGGTCCAGGCCGAGCTCCTCGAGCACCCGCTGGCTGTGGCGGTCGCGCACGGTGATGGCGGCGGCCTTCCCCAGCACCTCGCGGACCAGCGCCTGGGCGGCTGGATCGTGCAGGGGTCCCGCCCCGACCGCGTAGACCATCACCGGCACGCCGAGCTCTTGGGCGATGGCCGCCTCACGCAGATACACCTTGGCTTCGGCATCGAACAGGATCCCCCCGCCGCCGACCAGGAGCAGGTCGAGCCGCGCGATCTCCGGGGTCACCTCGTCCCGTCCGAGCTGCCTGACCGCCAGCGCCCTGTCGGCCGGGTGGCGCCGCAGGGTGTCGTCCGGATCGCGCGAGAACACGCTGATCTCGACCGGTGCCGCATCGCGCAACTGCTTGATGATGCACTCCAGGATGGCCTCATCGCCGAGGTTGAGCCCACCGTAGGAGCCCGAGATGCCGACGCGCAGCGGCCGCTGCTGCCTGTTGGTGGTCATGGTTGGTCTACCGTCGTGGCGAGCGCCGTCCGTCGCAACCGGTTCGGGAGTTGGCGGGACGCACCGAGCGGGAGGCGGCGGAGCGACCTGGGGCGCAAGACCAGGCGACCGGCGCCGGCCGCACCCGGCGGCCCTGGATGACCCTGTCAAGGCAAGAAACGCACCGTCCCACCCCTGCCCTGCCGGTCGTCGCCGCGCGGCCGAGCGGGGCAAAACAACCACCAGCGGCTGCTATCCCCCACGACTGATCGCGCCGCCCTCGCGAGCACTCCAGTGCCGCGGGGCGCTCAACCGATTCCCCTTGGCGCGTTCCTTGCGCTGCATCACACGGGCGGCAGGTCTCATTCCGCGGACCGCCGCCGCCCGGAGCCGAGCCGAAGGGAGAGCCAGCCGAGGACGCTTCCCGACGGCTCGGAGCGGGCTCAAAAGAACCCCGGAACGAGGTCCGCCGCAGCACTGCTAGTGCGGGAGGATCACCCACCAACCCCGAGGAGGCGCCGAGATGGCCGAGATTGTGACCGCGGTTTACGACTCCCGAGACCAACTGACCAATGTCGTCGATGATCTGCTATCGACCGGTATTCCGCTGGAGCTGATCCGGGTGCACGACGAGCGACCCCAGGTGCAAGTCGCCACCGCTGAAACGACGGAGGCGGAAGTCATCGAGATTCTCCAACGCCACCGCCCGAACGAGCTGCATAGCTGACGCATCGCGCGTCTTCGCGCCGTCCTCGCTGGAGAGGCCTCGACACCAACCGTCCGCGCCTCCCGCGGGCCGGCTGACGGGCCGCGGTGGCTCCGTCCGTGTCAGCGCCTGGAACCGTGCCGGGGGTAGGACAAGCCGGAAGGGTGGGTGAGGTCCCCACCGGCCGCCTACCCGGGCGCGACGAACCCATAGGCCCGGTTGCTGGGCCGAGGTCCGGCGTCCTCGTACTCCCGACGCAACCGGGCAAAGTAGTCGCTCCTCAGGTCGGCGGGCTTACCCGCCTGATCGAGCTCGAGGCCGTAGAGGCGCGCCGCGTTGAGGCCGAGCACGGCGTTGCGCACCGGCCCGTCGGCCGCGCCCAGCGGGGCGAAGCCGTAGGCCTTCTGCATATCCTCGGGGATCTCGATCCGGCGGAAGGCCTCGATCTGCCACTGCGGCGAGCCGTACCAGACCGAATCCGTGCCCCACAGGACCCGGTCGCTGCCCATCCCCCGGATCAGGGTGCCGAGCAGCGCGGCGCAGTGGCGCGGGTGCACGACCGCGGACGAGGCGAAAGTGCTGCCGAGCTCCGCGTACACGTTGCTCACCCCGTACTTTTCCGGGATCTCGGCCAGGTCCGTCACCCAGTCGATGCGCCCGGTCTGCTCGAAGTGTTCCAGGTGCGCTTGGGGCAGGGAGCCGAAGGGCTTGAGCCCGGAGTGATAGATGACGAAGGTGAGATCCGGCCAGTCACGCGCCGCCTGCCCCACGTCGTCCACCTTGGCGTACTGCCACTGGTCGGGGAAGGCCTCCGCGTAGTTCTCGGGCAGAAGGCCCTTGTGGATGCAGACGGTGGTGATGCCGGCCTTGCGCATGCGCTCGTAGGCGGGATAGACGAGCTTCTCGTCGTCCAGGCGCCAGGGCCACTTGGACGCCTGCAGCGGATCGCCGATCGTGTAGCCCTTCCAAGAGTCGGGCCGGAGCTCCTCGATGGCCCGGTCCAGCTCCTCCAGCCAACCCGGCCAGCCGGGGGTGAAGACCGAGTGGCAGAGCAGACGCCGGGAGCCGGCCACCGCGTTGACCACTGCCCGCGCCTCGGCGAGCTGGCGGTTGCTGAGGAACCAGTTGTCCAGGTTCTCCGACGGGGCGCCGCTCAGCAGGCCGATGTCCGTCTGGCTGTCGAGGAAGACCTCCTTGACGAAGTTGTCGAATTTGTAGTGGTCGAAGCTCGGCTTCTCGCCCTTCAGGCGCGGATTCCACGCCTTGGCGATCTCACGAAGTCCGAGCAGTCCCTCGAACGCGTAGCGGTCGTGCACGAAGTGGAGCTGCACGTCGAAGACGAGCTGGTGCTCCAGGGCGCGCCGGCTCGCCTGGGCGGCGGCAGGGTCCTCGGCCTCGCTGCGGGCGACCTGGAACAGGGCGCCGTA
The DNA here is from genome assembly GCA_025458165.1 of Chromatiaceae bacterium. Classification (GTDB taxonomy): domain Bacteria; phylum Pseudomonadota; class Gammaproteobacteria; order Chromatiales; family Chromatiaceae; genus JALOTB01. Next base: position 48,508 of record JALOTB010000046.1, read on the forward strand.
GACCTCGTTCATCGCCAGCAGCCCCGCGGCGATGCCCGCGGCGCTGGCGAGAAAGGCGCGGCGGTCCATGCCGTGCCGCGCGGCACCGCGCTCGGCGATGGCCTGCATGCGCACCTCCACCTGCCGCTGCTCGGCGGTCTGGGGCGGGGGCAGGTGCTCCCCGTTGGAGACCACCCGCGTGGGCAGCGGCGAGCGGTAGGCCCGCGCCTCGGCCGAGCGCAGCCCGGCGAGCGTCTTCTCGTCGATCCAATGGGACATCCGGTGCTCCTCCTCGGTGTTGTTCTGTCGTCGGTCTGTCCGGGACCGCCATTGCTGCCGCCCCGGGGCAGGATTGCCTGCGCTTCGGCACAGCAGAATCAGTGCCAGTCGCAGGCACCCGCGGCGGACGGGTTACACTGAGGCCCCAACCCTCCCCGATGCGTCGAGGGACTAGGCGATGGAAGCTCACCCCATGAACAGCCCGGGTCCGGTCGCGACCTGGGAGCGGCAAGGCCCCGCCCTCACCGCCCGCCACGCCGACGGGCTCACCCGGGTGGACGCCGTGGCGGCGGACATCCTGCGGGTGCGCTTCGCACCCTCGGGGCAGCTCGCACCCACCCGCGCCTGGGACCCGGTCCTCCGCCTGCCCCCCGCCGAGCTGGAGGTGTCGGAGGCGGGCGGCACCCTCAGCATCACTGTCGGAGCGACGAGGGCAGTTCTCGATCTGGAGACCGGGGCCCTCGCCTTTCAAACGGCCGACGGGATGGATTTCGCCGAGGACCTGAGTCCTCCCGAGTGGCGGGAGATCGCGCTCGCCGAGACCGCCCTAGAGCAGACGCCCGAGCCCGAGCTGCCGCCGGGTGAGGCCCGCACCGGCCTCTTCCTGCGCAAGCGCATGCACCCCGACGAGGGCTACTTCGGCTTCGGCCAGCGCACCGGCCGGCTCGACCGCCGCCACCGGCGGCTGACCAACTGGACCGTCGACCGCTCCTCGCCGGGCCACTGCCGGGGCAACGACAACATGTACCAGGCCCATCCGGTGCTCATGGCCGTGCGCTCGGGGCTCGCCTGGGGCCTGTACCTGCATTCCACCTGGTATTCGGCCTTCGACGTCGGCGCCGAGCGCGAAGACGTACTGACCCTCTTCACCCTCGGCGGGGAGCTCGACTATTACCTCTTCGCTGGCCCCAGCCCCGCTGCGGTCGTCGAGCAGCTCACCCGCCTCACCGGCCGCCCCGCCCTGCCACCGCTCTGGGCCCTGGGCTACCACCAGTCGCGCTGGAGCTACGGCAGCGACGACGAGGTCCGCGCCCTGGCGCACGGGTTCCGCGAGCGGCGCATCCCGCTCGACGCGATCCACCTCGACATCGACTACATGGACGGCTTCCGCGTGTTCACCTGGGACGGCGAGCGCTTCCCAGACCCCGCCGCGACGATCGGCGACCTGCACGCCCAAGGCATCCGCGCGGTGACCATCGTCGACCCCGGGGTGAAGCGGGAGCTCGGCGCAGGCTATCCGGTCGCCGACATCGGCGCCGCGGGCGGGCACTTTGTGCGAGGCCCAAACGGCGAGCCCTTCTCCGGCTGGGTCTGGCCCGGCGAGTCGCTGTTCCCGGACTTCTGCCGCAGTGCGACGCGCCGCTGGTGGGGCGAGCTGCACGAGGGCCTCACCCAGCTCGGCGTCGATGGGATCTGGTGCGACATGAACGAGCCCGCGATCGTCGACCGCCCGTTCGGCACCCGCGGGGTGCGCGATCAGCCCATCCCGCTCTCGGCTCGGCACGGCGATGACGGGGAGGCCTTGCAGGCCGAGACCCACAATCTGTACGGGCTGCTCATGGCCCGGGCCACCGCCGAGGGTCTTGAGCGCCTGCGGCCAGCGCGGCGGCCCTGGGTACTCACTCGCTCCGGGTACCTCGGCGTCCAGCGTTGGGCGGCCACCTGGATGGGCGACAACAGCGCCTGGTGGGAGCACCTGGAGATGAGCCTCCCGCAGCTCGCGAGCATGGGACTCTGCGGCTCGCCCCACGTGGGAGTCGACATCGGCGGCTTCTACCACAACTGCTTCGGCGAGCTCTTCGCCCGCTGGATGGCGCTCGGGACCTTCTATCCCTTCATGCGCTCGCACGCCCATTACCGCAGCCGCGCCCAGGAGCCCTGGGCCTTCGGGCCGGAGGTCGAGGCAGTCGCCCGCGCCGCGATCGAGCTGCGCTATCGCCTGCTCCCTTACCTCTACACCCTCGCCCACCGCGCACACCGCAGCGGGGAGCCGATGCTGCGGCCGCTGCTCTACGACTTCCCCGACGCCGGCCATCTGCACCAGATCGAGGACCAGGTGATGATCGGCCCGCAGCTCATGATCGCGCCGGTCTACCAGCCCGGCGCGCGGCGGCGCCTGGTGGAGCTCCCCCCGGGTGACTGGTACGACTTCCGCACCGGGCGCCGGGTCGACCCCGGGCCGCTGGTCGCAGATGCCCCCCTCGATGCGCTGCCGGTCTACGTGCGCGGGGGCTCGATCCTCACCCTCGGCGAGGCCCGTCAGTCCACCGCCGAGCCCCTCACGGAGCTGACCCTGGAGGTCTACCCAGCCACCGAGCTCACCGGGTGCTGGACCCTGGTCGAGGACGACGGCGAGAGCCTCGCCTACCGC
>JALOTB010000047.1 GCA_025458165.1 Chromatiaceae bacterium
TCGCCCATGGATGCCGGCGTACATGAGCGTGAAACCCTGCCGATTCAAGGGGCGTTTGCCGACCCGCCTCGACACTCGGGGCTATTGCGCGGTTGGCGGTGCTATCTGGCTGGCCGGGCGCTGACGGCGAGGATCGCTGAGTCGGGACGGTTCACGGCGCGGTGGGTGCAGATGATCTCGGGCTCCGCCGGCATGAGTGACTGCGGGCGATCGTGATCATGGCAGGGCCTGAAGCGCCCGGCGCGCCGCTTCGACGCGCTGCTCGGCCTGCTCGACCCGCTCGAAGTAGCGCGGGGCGAGGAAACGCCCGCCGCCCGCGATCTGCTGCCAGTCGTCGTCGCGCTGGATGCGGGCCTCCTCCAGGTCCTGCAGGGCCTGTTGCAGCTCCTGCTCGGCGGCGGCCCGCTCCTCGTCCGGGGCTTGGGCCGCGGCGCGCGCCTCGCGCCGCCGCTCGGTCTCTTCCATCAGGGCGCGGACCCGCTGGTCGGCGGCCTCCTGCGCCTCGGGGGTGGGTCCCGGGAGGATCTGAACCTCTTCAACCTGGCGCGCGGTCCCCGTTGGAGGGGGCGTCGCGGAGAAGGTGACATTGCCTGCGGCATCGACCGAGCGGAACACGGTCTCCTGGGCCAGGGCCTGTGTCCCAGCGAGCACGGCTGCGAGCAGGACGAGCCCAGGGTGGCGCTGGCGAGTCCTCATCGGCTGGATCTCCTCATGGGGGCCGCGTGAGCGGTCGATGGAACAGGGTGGCCGGGGGCGCGGGCCACCCCCGGCGGTTGGGAACAGGTGCTCAGAAGGAGCCGGTCGCCCCCGCGGTCAGGATGGAGAGCATGGTGCCGTTGACCGTGATCGCGATGGCCTGCAGCTCCGGGGGGAGCGGAAAGGCGTTGATGATCATGTCGAGGTTGAGCATCTGCAGCCAAAACTTACCATCGTTGTCTTCCACCAGCGCGATGCTGCAGGGCATGTACGCGGCGTAGATGGTGTTGAACTGGACCATCTTGATGGCGTCTTCCGGGTTGCAGAACTGGAAGATCTCGAGCCGCGGCGAGGCGATGCCGCGGGCGCGGAGCTCCTCGCCCACGTTGGCGTGGCCGACCATCTTCATGTTGAGCTCGGCGGCCGTCGAAAGCATGGAGTCGACGGCGTCGTCCGCGCTGATGCCCTCGGCCAGGGCCATCTTGATCACGGACTGGGCGATGTCGAACATGAGGACCTCTGGGTCCTTGGCGGCCTGCGCATTGGGTAGCCAGGAGACGAGGAGCGCGAGCACGGCGATGAGCGATTTCATAGTGGGACTCCTTGGTTAACTTGGTGGTGATGCCCGGCCGGGTGGCGACTCATTTGTCGTCCAGGGTGGAGATGTAGGCGAGGATGTCGCGGAGCTCCTCGTCCGAGTACTCCGCAAAGGTCTCGTCCTCCGGGTCACCCGCGTGCTCCCTTTGCTTGCGCTTGAACATCTCGATCTGGCGGGCGAGATACTCGGTGTACTGGCCGCTTAGGGGCGGCGACTCCTTGCGGGCGTTGCCTTCGCCCTTGCGCCCGTGGCAGGTGCGGCAGTCGTTCTTATAGGTCTCTTCGCCCTCTTCGACGTCGCCCGGCGCGGTCGCGATGTCGAGCGGGGCAACCTCGTCGAGGTCGATCAGCGAGATGTAAGCCACAAGACTCTCGATGTCCGCTTGCGACAGATTGCGCAGTCCGCCGACCACGGTCATCGCCGGGTAGTTCAGGGTCCCGTCCTTGTAGCGTTCGATCATCTTGATCAGGTAGTACTCGGGCAGTCCGGCCATCCGGGGATACTTGCCGCCGAGGATGCCCTGGGAATACTGGCCGTGACAGAGGGCGCACTGGCGGTGGAGCTGCTTGCCCCGCTCCAGATCGGGCTCGGCCTGCAAGGCAAAGGGGAGGGCCGCCGCGAGGGCGAACAGGAAGAATCGTGTCAGGGGACGTTTCATGCTCCAAAGCTCCTGAACTGGCGTTGAATTGTTATCAGCCGTCTCGGGGGGCGGGTGCAGCCCCCGGACCAGCAACTTATGGTTATCGCGTGCCGCACGCGGCGGCGGTCCCTCGGACCGCGCGCAGAGGCGTTCAAATCACCCCGGCATCCGGCTCCCTCGCGCGGCCCGGCGTACCATAGGAGAAGGCGCAAAGGGATGCAACCGACTGCGATACTTGGATTTCCAGCGGTGCCTGCAAATTGCGCAGGTCCTTGACTCAGAGCACCTGGCCGCCCGCGCCGAGGACTCGCCCGATGGCGATGGCGGCACGTCGCCCGGAGTCGATCGCCCAGTGGAAGGAGGGTGCGCCGCCCAGCTCACTGCAGAGATACAGTCGCTCCCCGATCCGCGGGTCGCGCTCGGCGGGGTCGGCGACCGGCGGGGCCTGAACCGGCAGGGCCTCGGGGAGACGGTAGACCGGGAGCCGCCGCCAGCGCGTGACACCCGGGCCGAACCAGTCGGTCAGCTCAAGGCGCAGCTCCGGCTCGATGGCGTCCGGCTCCGCGCCGGCCCCGAGCACGTTCACCGTCACCAGGTGCCGCCCCGGCGGGGCGTAGTGCTCGGAGAGGCTGCTCGGGCAGAGCAGGCTGTTGATGAGCCCGCGGCCTTCGCCATTGAGCACGAGATAGGGCCCCGCGACCGGCGGCTGCTCGGCGTCGAAGTGGAAACAGGTGGTGCCGCGCGTGGCCGGGGCGGGTCGCCCGAGGAGCCGCGCCGCCGCCCGCGCGTCGGTGGCGATCACCAGCGCCGCGCCCTCGATCCGCTCGCCGCTGTCGAGCCGGGCCCAGCCCTCGCCGATCTCCGCGACCGGCGCGTTCAGCCGGATGCGGCCCGCCGGCAGGCGCGCGGCGAGCTGCGCCGGGATGGCGCCCATGCCGCGGGCGGGGAGCGCCGTGTCGCCGAGCGCGAAGGCGCGGAAGACGAAGTCGAAGGCGCGGCTGGAGACCGCCAGCTCCGGCTCGAAGAACACCCCGGCGAAGAAGGGCTTGAAGAAGCGCTCGACGATGCGGGGCGAGAAGCCCATGCCGCCGAGCAGCGCGGGGGCATCGGTCTCGGGGTCGGCGTAGAGGTCATGCAGGTCGCCCCGCAGGGCGCGACGCCGCAGCGCCACCAGCCGCAGCTTATCCGCGAGGGTGCCGACCCCGGAGGCGAGCATCTCGCCGGCACGCAGGGGGCGGCGCCAGAGGTCGCTCACCCGATGCAGCCGCCCCTCCCAGCGCACCAGGGCGCCGGGCTCGAAGGGGCGGAGATCGAGCGCCGGATAGTCGAGCAGCCGGTGCGCCTGCGGGTACCAGGTCTGCAGGACCTGAAAGCCGCGGTCGAGCAGGAATCCCTCGACTTGGTCGGTGCGCACCCGGCCGCCGACGCCGTCGGAGGCCTCGAGGATCAGCGGCTCCAGGCCCTGGGCGCGGAGCTCCAGGGCACAGGCGAGCCCGGCGAGTCCAGCCCCAACGATGATCACGTCCGCCATGCGTGGTCTCCGGTTGCGCTCAGGGCGGCTCGGCGCGCAGCGCCGCGGCGTGCGCGCGGATCGCGGCGAGTCGCCCGGGCTCCAGGCGCTGGAGGTTGCGCCACATGAGCGCCGCGCGTGGGTGGTCGGCGAAGCGGGCCTGGTGGCGGTCGAGGAAGTCCCAGAAGAGCGTGGTGAAGGGGCAGGCGCTCTCGCCCTCGGCCTGGGCGGGGTCGAAGCGGCAATGGCGGCAGTAGTCGCTCATGCGCTCGATGTAGCGCCCACTCGCCACGTAGGGCTTGGAGGCGAGCAGCCCGCCGTCGGCGAACTGGCTCATCCCGAGCGTGTTCGGTGCCTCCACCCACTCCACCGCGTCGACGAACATCGCGAGATACCACCGGTGCAGCTCGCGCGGCTCGACCCCGAGCAGCAGCGCATAGAGCCCGGTGACCATCAGCCGCTGGATGTGATGGGCGTAGCCGTAGTCGATGACCTGCCCGACCACGGCCCGTAGGCAGGCGCACTCGGTCTCGCCGCTCCAATAGAACGCCGGGAGGGGCTCGTGGGCGTCGAGTGCGTTGCGGTCGAGATAGCCCGGCATCTCGCGCCGGTAGAGCCCGCGCACCAGCTCGCGCCAGCCGAGCACCTGGCGCACGAACCCCTCGACCGAGGCGAGTGGCGCCTGGCCGGCATCCAGGGCGGCAACCGCCGCATCGACCAGCTCCCGTGGGTCGAGCAGACCCAGGTTGAGGGCCGCCGAGAGACGCGCGTGCCAGAGGTAGGGCTCGCCGGTCCACATGGCGTCCTGCCAGGGGCCGAAGGCAGCGAGCCGGTGGGTGATGAAGTCCTCGAGTGCGGCACGGGCCTCGCCGCGGGTGACCGGCCAGTCGAAGCGGGCGAGCGAGCCCGGGGCCCGGGGAAAGCGCCGTTCGACCAGGGCGATCACCTCGCGGGTGACAGCGTCCGGGGTGAAGCCGACGGGCGGCGGGACCAGACCTGGCCCCTCCCGGCCGAAGCCCTTGCGGTTTTCCTGATCGAAGTTCCAGCGCCCGCCCCTGGGCTCGCCGCCGTCCATGAGCACGCCGCAACGCTGGCGCATGCGCCGGTAGAAGTGCTCCAGGCGCAGACTCGCGCGCCCTTGGGCCCAGCGCTCGAAGTCCGCCGTCCGACAGAGGAAGCGGTCGTCCTCGCGGATCTCGAGGGGCACCCCCGCCTGCGCGCAGACCGCGCGCAGGCCGGACTCGACGCGGTGGTCCCCGGCGGCCGTCATCACCACCAGGGCCGGGCGCAGCGCGCGCAGGTCCTCGCCCAGGGCCCGGGCCAGACCGGCGTCGCCCTCGCGGTCGAGCGCCCGATACCGCACCGGCACCCCCTCGCCGGCCAGCTCGTCGCGGAAGTGGCGCATGGCGGAGAGGAAGAGCGCCGTGCGCGCCTGGTGGGAGGGCACATGGGTGGCCTCCTCGTCGGCCTCGCACATCCATACCCGATCCCGCGCGAGGTCGAGGCCGGCGAGTGCCGAAACGCCGCGGCTCAACTGGTCGCCGAGGATCAGGTGCAGTCGCAGCGGCCCGCGCTGAGTCATCGCGTCCCTCCTGCGCGGTACGCCGGCTGGCGGTCGAAGAGGGCGCGGACAGTGCCGATGCCGTCGGCCTGGGCCGCGGTCTTATCGGTACGGTAGCGCTTGACGCGGGCGAAGCGCAGGGCGACGCCGCCGGGATAGCGCGGGCTCGCTTGCACCTCGTTGAAGGCGACCTCGACCACCAGCTCGGGTCGCACCTGCACGACCCGGTCGTCGGCGGCGACGGCCAGCTCGCGCAGGCGCCGGGTCTGCCAGTCGAGCATGGCATCGGTGAGACCCTTGAAGGTCTTGCCGAGCATGACGAAGCCGCCCTCGCCATCCGGCGCGCCGAGGTGCAGATTGCTCAGCCAGCCGGAGCGTCGGCCGCTGCCCCACTCGGCGGCGAGGACCACCAGATCGAGCGTGTGGGCCTGTTTGATCTTGAGCCAGTGGCCGCCGCGCCCGCCCGCCTCGTAGGGGGCGCCCAGCGCCTTGGCCATCAGCCCCTCGTGACCGGTGGCCAGCGCCTGGTCGAGAAAAGCCTGGGCCTCGGCCGCGCTCTTCGGGACCAGGCGCGGCACGACGAGCCCGGCGGGCACGGCGTCGGCGAGGGCGGCGAAGCGCTCCCGCGCGGGGGCGTCGATTAGGAGCTGACCGCCGTGCTGGATGCAGTCGAAGAAATAGACGGAGAGCGGCAGCTCGCGCCTCAACGCCGCCAGGTCGAGACGGCGGCCGAAGCGCCGCATGCTGACCTGAAAGGGCAGGGGGCGGCCGTCGCGATCGAGTGTGAGGGTCTCTCCGTCGAGGACCAGATCCGCCACCGGCAGGGCCGCGACCGCCTCGACGATCTCCGGGACCGAGTCGGTGACCTCATTGCCCTGGCGGGTGAACACGCGCACCTCGCCGCCCGCCTTGTGGACCTGCACCCTCGCCCCGTCGAGCTTGAGCTCCAGCGCCGGTTCCTCGAGCCGCGTGAGTGCCTCGGCGAGGTCGGCCGCCGGCTGGGCGAGCATGGGCTGGATCGGGTGGAAGGGTCGCAGCCCGAGCCCCGCGAGGCCCGTCGCGCCCTGGCTCAGGGCGGTCAGGGCGGTGAGCCGCAGGTCCCCGCTCAGCATCAGGGCCCGGCGGAGCGCGCCCGCCGGGAGTGCGGCGGCCTCGGCGACGGCGTCGGCCATCAGGCCGTCCAGTGCGCCTTGGCGGAGCTCGCCGAGCAGGAGCCGAGCGAGGAAGTCCTGTTCGTGGGCGGTCGCGGCGCGGAACAACTCGCCGAGGGCCGAACGCCGTCGTGCCTGGGCGCCGCTGCCGCGGATACCGGCGAGCTCGCCGAGGCGCGCCTCGGCTCGAGCGAGGTCGAGCGTGGAGTGGGCCGAGGGAGGCTCCTGGAGCGCGGCCGAGACCAGTGCGGGGCCAATCCCGAGTGGGGCGCTGCCGGTCTCGCCGGTCAGCCAGACGGCGGCGAGCGCCGCCTGGTCCGGATCCAGTGCCCGCAGGTAGCGGGCGAGTCGGGCGACCTTGGCGAGCCGGCCGGGCTCGGCCGCGACCTCAGCGGAGACGATCGCCAGGGCCGCAAGCCCGGCCATGGCCGCGGGCTCAGTGATATTGCTCGGTCGTGTAGTGGCCCGGCTCTTGTCGGCGGTGGCGCCGCAGGCCGCGGGCCTCGAGCTGCGCGCGGACCTCTTTGATCATCTCCGAGTTGCCGCAGAGCATGAGATGGCTGTCTTCGGCGGTGATCGCGACCCCCGCCTTGGCCTCCAGCTCGCCGTTCGCGAGCAGGGTGGTCAGCCGTCCGGTGAGCGCGTCCGGGCGCTGCTCGCGGCTCAGCGCGGGCAGGAAACAGAACTGCCCGCCGTGCGCGGCCTGCAGCTCGGCGATGGTCTCGCCGTAGGCCAGCTCGTCGGCGTTGCGCACCCCGTGCGCGAGCACGATGCGCTCGAAGCGCTGCCAGGGCTCGGGCGTGCGCAGTATGGATAGATAAACGCCGAGCGCCGTGCCCGTCGCCAGCAGCCACAGGTGACGCCGCGGCACGACGTTCTCCAGCGTGAACACGCCGCTCGCCTTGGCCGTGACCCAGAGGTCGTCGCCGATCACCAGGTCCGACAGGCGCGGGGTGAGCGGCCCCTCGGGGACCTCATTGAAGTAGATCTCCAAGGGGCGCTGGTCGGGGGCGTTGACCAGTGAGTAGGGCCGACCGACCCGGTCCTCGCCGATGTCGAGCGCCACCTTGGCGTACTGCCCGGCCTTGAACTCGGCCAAGGGCGCGTCGATCTGCAAACTGAACAGGCGGTCGTTCCAGGCTTTCTTGCCGATCACGCGCCCCTTGACCCAGTCGTTCATCGTCTCGTGCTCTCCGAATACGTTGTCTTGCGTGTCGCTAGATCGGTGTCCGGGGCGGCTTTTCCAAGCTGTCTCGGCAGTGTCCAGGACAGCCGGCCCGGGCGGTTCGACGGAACGGCGGTGAGACTTGCGAGCGGGACGGGCTGACCCCAGTTCCTTTGAGCAGACAAAACCTGTTCAGGAGGCTCGACATGAAGATCCTTCCCACCCTGCTGGCCGTCGCTGGCCTGCTCCCCGTCGGCGCCGCTGCCGCGGGCACCTGCGCGCCCCTGCTGGACCACGAGATGCGTCAGCTCGCGGGCGAGGAGCGCGTGCGCCTGTGCGACGCCTACCAGGGCCAGGTCATTCTTGTCGTCAACACGGCGAGCAAGTGCGGATTCACCGGACAGTACGAGGGGCTGGAGGCGCTCTACCGCAAGTACCGGGATCGCGGCTTCGTCGTCCTTGGTTTCCCGTCCAACGACTTCGCCAACCAGGAGCCTGGAACCGAAGACCAAATTGCCCAGTTCTGCCGCCTGACCTATTCGGTCGAGTTCCCGATGTTCGAGAAGACACAGGTGGCCAAGGGCGGCGCCAGCCCGTTTTACCGCGGCCTCGCCGAGGCAGCCGGAGGCTACCCCAAGTGGAACTTCTATAAGTATCTGATCGATCGCAACGGACAGGTGGTGGACTACTATTCGAGCATCACCGCGCCGGAGAGCGACAAGCTCGTCTCGGCGATCGAGCGGCTGCTCTGACCCGCAGACGCGTTTCATCAAGTCAAGGCGTCCACCATGGTCCCGAGCCCCGCCGGCCCACCCGGCCCGGTCCTGTTCGGACTCATCGTGATCGGCGACGAGGTCCTCAACGGGCCGCGGGCCGACAAGCACCTGGGCCACTTCCGCGCCTTCCTTGCCGCGCAGGGCCACGGGCTGGCCTGGCACTGGGTCCTGCCCGACGACCCCGAGGTGCTGACGGCGCACCTGCGCTTCTCGCTCGCGCGGCCCGAGCCGGTGCTGGTCTGCGGCGGCATCGGGGCGACCCCCGACGACCACACGCGCGCCTGTGCCGCCGCGGGGGCGGGTGTCGCGCTGGTACGGCATCCCGAGGCCAGGACCCTGGTCGAGGAGCGTTTTGGGGCCGAGGCCTATCCTTACCGCATCCTCATGGCGGACCTCCCCGAGGGGTGCTCGCTGATCCCCAATCCGTACAACCAGATCCCCGGGTTTCGCCTGCACGATCACTTCTTCCTGCCCGGCTTCCCCCAAATGGCCTGGCCGATGGCCGATTGGATCCTTGCCCAGCACTACCCGCCGGCGGTGCTGGCGCGCGAGGTCGCGCTGCGTGTCCCGGGCGTGCCAGAGAGCCGCCTGGTCCCGATCATGCTGGCGGTCGGCCCGCGGCACCCCGGTCTCAAGCTCTTCAGCCTCCCGCACCTCGGTGAGCAGCGCTGCGTGCTGCTCGGATTCCGCGGCCGGACCGGGCTGGAGGCGGCGCTCGCCGACCTCCAAGGCGAGCTGGAGGCCGCCGGCCTCGACTATGAGATGCCCTGAGCACCGCGCTTGGGGCCGGGACCCGCCATGCCGCCATGGGCCTCGCCTATCGACTCAATCCGAAAATGCCATTGGAATCATCCGCCATCCGCACCTACCCTGCGAATGCTGAGGGCAGGTCGCCGGCGGGCGCCTGCCGGCGCAGACTAAGCCTTAGCCGAACGACAGGAGAACGACATGGCCTACCTGACCCGAAACGACCTCTACACCTTAGAGCACTATGCCAGCATTCGTAACGACTTCCGTGCCCGGGTGATGGAGCACAAGAAGAACCGGCGGGTACCGATCGGCCCCCATGCCACGCTCTATTTCGAGGATCGCCTCACCATGCAGTACCAAATCCAGGAAATGCTGCGAGCCGAGCGAATCTTCGAGGCGGCGGGAATCAACGAGGAGCTGGAGGCCTACAACCCCCTGATCCCCGACGGCAGCAATTGGAAGGCGACCTTTATGGTCGAGTATGAGGATGTCGACGAGCGTCGAGACGCACTCGCCCGGCTCATCGGTATCGAGGACAAGGTCTGGGTCCAGGTGCAGGGGCACGACCGCGTCTGGCCGATCACCGACGAGGACCTGGAGCGTGAGGACGGGACCAAGACCTCGTCGGTGCACTTCCTGCGCTTCGAGCTCAGCGCGGCGATGAAGGCGGCCGTCGGTGCCGGTGCTGGCATCGCGATGGGGATCGATCACCCCGAGTACAGCTATCGCGTCGACCTCCCCGCTGCGGTGCGCGACTCGCTTGCCGAGGACCTCGCCTGACACGGGCGGCCATCCGCGCAACCCGTTGAACCCGGGCCTGGGGTCGGTCACGAACCGACCCCGAGCTTGGGGCCGCCTCGGCAGCGACGGTGCCCGCGACCCGGGCGGAGTGCCTCGGGGCCGGCTTGACGCGATCGCCGGCCCCGAATAGTCTCCTGCGATGGCGGCAGGGGCCATGGCTACCCGGCGACCAGCGTCGCAATCGGCTCCGACGACCGCAACCCGCGACCTCCAACTGGGACGGAACCAGCACCACGCCTGACCGTGTATCCGACCTTCTTCGGTCTCAAAGAGCCGAGCTTCTCGATCACCCCCGATCCGCAGTACCTGTTCCTGAGCGAGCAGCACCGGGAGGCGCTTGCTCACCTCCTCTACGGCGCGGGCGAGAGCGGCGGCTTTGTCCTGCTCACCGGCGAGGTGGGCACCGGCAAGACCACGATTTGCCGCGCCTTTCTCGAGCAGCTCCCCGAGGACGTCGATCTCGCCCTGATCCTCAACCCGGCGATGACGGTGACCGAGCTCCTGCGCGCCATCTGCGACGAGTTCCGTATCTTCGTCCCGGACAATGAGCGCACCGTCAAGCGCCTGGTGGACCGGCTCAACGAGTTCCTGCTCGCCGCTCATGCGCAGGGACGGCGAGCCGTGCTCATGATCGACGAGGCGCAGAACCTCAGGCCAAGGCTGCTCGAGCAGATCCGTCTCCTGACCAACCTGGAGACCCCCAAGCACAAGCTGCTGCAGATCTTTTTGGTCGGTCAGCCGGAGCTGCGCACCCTGCTCCAGCGCGAGGGTCTGCGTCAGCTCGACCAGCGCATCACCGCGCGCTACCACCTACGGCCTTTCACCGCCCGCGACACCGCCGAGTATGTGCGCCATCGGCTGGCGGTGGCGGGGGTCGAGCGCATGCTCTTCACCCGCGCGGCGTTGCGGGAGGTCCAGCGTTACACCGGTGGCGTCCCGCGTCTGATCAACATCCTGTGTGATCGCGCCCTGCTCGGTGCCTTCGTCAGCCGCAGCCCGGTGGTGACGCCGAAGATTGTCGCCCACGCCGCCCGCGAGGTACGCGCCGAGGGATCGCGCCGCAAGGACAGCGCCAGTCCGCGCCGACCCTACGCGATGGCGGCCTCGTTGGTGCTCGCCCTGGGCGCCGGCTGGCTGGCGCGCGACTGGTGGCCCGCCGAATGGGAAGGGCGCCTCGGTGACGCGACGACCCTGATGACAGGATGGATAGGTGCGCCAACACCCGCACCTGTATCCGAGGTCCCGCGTCCCGAGGCGGCGCCGACCCTGACCTCCGCCGATGAGGCTCCGTCTGCCGAGCCCCCGGTCGAGGCTGTCGGGCCGCCCGCGGCCGAAGACCGAGCGGCCCTGCCTCGTGCGGCCCTTGCGGTGCCGGTGGCTATCGCGCCGGTCGCTGCGGCGCCCGAGAGCGAGGAGTGGGCGGATGAGGGGGACGCCGCTGCGCCCGGCGTGGTCGAGCCCGCGGTCGTAGAACAGGAGGCACCCCCAGACGAGGCGCCGCCGACGGGGGGCGAGGCCGCCGCCGAGTCGATGCCCGAGGCTGCGCCCGCCGTGATCGGGGAGCCCCCCGATCTCGAGCGGATGGCCCTCGACCTCACCTCCGGCCTTCGCGTGCTCTTGCGCCGCTGGGGCTTGGAGCTCGGTGACCCCAAATCAGGTGATCCCTGCGGCCGGCTTACCGCCTTTGGTCTTCGGTGTGAGCGCGCTGCAGGCGACTGGGTCGAGCTGCAGGGTCTCGGGCTTCCCGCGCTGATCATGGTGAGCGACGACGCGGGCCGCTCGGGTCATCTGGTCGTCGGCGCAGTCGCCGGGGACCAGGCGACCGTCGATCTGCCTGAAGCCAGCGAGCGGTTCACCTTGGCCGCCCTCAGCGAGGTGTGGGATGGCCGATACCTGGTGGTCTGGCAGCCGCCCCCTTTCGGCAGCGGGGTCATTGGGCCGAGATCCTCGGGGGACGCGGTGCGCTGGCTGCGCAAGATGCTGGCCCAGCTCCCTGAGCAGACGATCCCCAGCTCGGATTCGGGCCGGTATGACCGCGAGCTCACCGAGGCGGTCCGGGAGTTTCAGGCCAGCCAGGGGCTTGCCGTGGACGGCATCGCCGGTCCCCGCACCCTGATTCGGTTGGGCGACGTCCTCGCAGTGCCGGGGATCCCACGGCTGAGACCGGAGTCCTGATCGCCGTGTCCTATATCCTCGAAGCCCTCAAGAAGTCGCAGCAAGAACGCGAGCTCGGGCGTGTCCCAACGCTCGACGCCAATCTCTATCCGGCCCCGGAGGCCGGGGTCCGCACCAACCCCTGGAGCCTGGCGGCGGTCGGGCTGGCGATGCTGGCGGTGATCATCGCGCTCTACGCCGCCCTGCGCAGCGATCCATTGGTCCCGGTCGTGGAGACAGCGCCTGGCGGGTCGCCGAAAGAAACGGCCTCGGCGGCTACTCCCTCGCCATCGCCGCCGGGGGTGGTGGCGAGCGGCCCAGCCGTCGAGACGGGCGCGTCCTTGGATGGGGTAGGGAGCGACGCTGCGGGGCGGATCTCGGACGCGGTCGAGCCAGGACCACCCGTCGAGCCGCCGTTGGCGCCACCCCCGCCACGGCGAATGCCACCGCCGGAGCCGCGGAGCGCCGTCGACGCGCGCATTCCGCCGCGTCCGGCGGGGCCGGTGATCCCCGAAGACATCCGCGCCGATGTCGAGTCATTCAAGGACCAGGTGCGGGGGGGGCGCCCCGCGCAGCCGGTGCGCCCCGCGGCGGCCGTCCCGCCGGAGCAGCTCCGCCTGCCGCCGGACGTCGAGGCGAGGGCCCCGGCGTTCCTGATGACGGTGCACGTCTACGACGAGGATCCGGCCAAGCGCTTCGTCCTTATCAATGCCCTCAAGACCAAGGAGGGGGAGCGCACCCGCGAGGGTCTGGTCCTGGAAGAGGTCCTCCCCAATGGGGCCGTGCTGAGCTTCAACGGGCACAAGTTCTTCCGACACCGTTAGCCCGCGTTGGCTGGCCGCCCGGTGCGCGCGCCGGCAGGATACGCCGGGCACCTGGGGTTGCGGTGCGTATATAAGGAAATTATAATATACGCAACTTTTAGCCGATTTCGGGATAAGAACCATGCTGAGATCCACTCTAACCGCAGGTGTCCTCACCTTCCTATTGCTCAACGCCGGGCCGGGCTCCGCCGAGCCTGGCCGGGCCTTCCACAAGGATCTGGAGCCCGCCCTCAACGGCCAGGTCTCGGCCACCGGCCGCTTCCCGACGCAGGCCATGGAAGATGCCTTCCACTCCTACCTGCGCTGGACCAAGGAGAACGGGCTGAGCCGGCTTGCGGCGTTCGAGTCCCAGCACCGCGATCAGGAGATCTTGCCGACGGTGGCTATGGCCGAGCAGTTCCGGGAGTACCTCGCTTGGACCGAGCGCACCGACGCCCGCCGCTTCCACGCCTTCCAGGTCACCAGCTTCGACTGATCCGAGGCCGATCCCAGACCACCCCGCCCGGTAACCCCGGCGCGGGGTCTTTTTGTTCGCGCAGCGAGCCCTCCACGAACCCCTGTTCACCCAAGTTTGACGTCGACATCTGCGATGCCTTCCGGAGCATCCCGCTACGCGGTGCGTGGTACTACAAACGCGTCACTCTTGGGATCTGGGAGGGTCAGACGATCAGCTTGCTCACCTTGCACCTGCGGGGCACGCCCGTCGGGGCGGCGGAAGGCGACGGTGACGGGTACTCGGCCGCTCAGCGCCTCGCGGAGGCTCGCATCGCTGGTGTGGAGGTCCTGCGCGTGCAGATGCCGAAGAATCAACGGGACGAGACGATAGGCGAGCACGGTGACGAACGGGTGTCCGTCGGGCGCTCCACGTTCTCGTTGAGCATCGGTCGCCGTCCGGGCACCGATTTCAAGGAGCGGAACACCGCCTCGAGGTCGGTGGGCATCCTGTAGTTCTGCGACGGGCGTTCGCCATTGCAGCGCAGCTCATTGGTATTTGCGCCGCCATGGTCGACCGACGAGCCGGATGCCTTCATTGGGCACGTCCGGATCTGCGGGGCCCCGCGAACCAGTACCCGCCCGTGTTCATTGGGCAGGAGCTTCGCGTCTCCCGCGCGGGGTAGGATGCCCCGTCCGCTCCAGGTGCTGGATGCTGACGGGTGCGGAGACCGGGTCTCCCCGTTGGGCTCTGAGTTGTTCCCGGGATCCGCAGTCGGCGGTGTCTGCCCCGGAAAGCGCGTGGCGTGTCGAGAAGGGAAAGGCCGCGCCGGTCCCCCGGCGCGGCTTGCTTGCGTCCGGCCCCGGCCGATTCGCGTCAGGTGATCTTCACCTGGATCTGCTCGCCGGTGTCGGGGTCGGTGAGGTGCACGGCGCAGGCGATGCAGGGGTCGAAGGAGTGGATGGTGCGCAGGATCTCCACCGGCTGATGCACGTTGGCGAGCTGGTGGTTATGCTGCAAGGCCGCCTCGTAGGCACCGGGGACGCCCTGCGGATCCCGCGGGCCGGCGTTCCAAGTCGAAGGCACGACCGCCTGGTAGTTCGCGATCTTGCCGTTTTCGATCACGATCCAATGTCCGAGGGCACCGCGCGGGGCCTCCATGTAGCCGGCGCCCTGGGCCTTCTTTGGCCAGGTCGACGGGTCCCAGAGGGTCTCGTTGAAGGTGCGGGTGTCGCCGGCTTTGATATTGGCGATGAGCTGGTCGTACCAGCCTTGCATGGCGTCACCGATGACCTTGGTCTCCAGGGTGCGCGCCGCGGTGCGCCCGAGGGTGGAGAACAGGGCCTCGACCGGGAGCTCCAGCCGGCTGAGGGCCAGGTGAACCAGCTCCTTGGTCGGCTCGTGTCCGGCGGCATAGAGCCGCAGCACCCGCGCCAGTGGCCCGACCTCGACCGAGTGGCCCTTCCAGCGCGGTGATTTGAGCCAGGAGTAGCCGTCCTCGACGTTGAGTTGTTGATAGGGGGGCTTGGGCCCGCCGCGGCCGTCGTACTCCAGCTTGGTCTCCCCGTCGTAGGGGTGCAGGCCCTGGTCCTTGCCGCCCGAGTACTCGTACCAAGAATGGCTGACGTACTCCTCAATCTCACCTGGGGCGTCGAGATCGACCTCGTGCACGGTGGAGAGGTCGCGGTTCAGGATCACCCCAGGCGGGATAAGGAAGCTCGACGGGTCGCCCATGCTCGTGGTCGGGAAGTCGCCGTAGCAGAGGAAGTTGCCAAGGCCCTCGCCGCGGTTGCCCCAGTCCTTGTAGAAGCTCGCGATCGCGAGTGTGTCTGGGACATAGACCTGGTCGACGAACTCTTGCATCGTGCGGATGATGCCTTGGACCTCGGAGAGCTTGCGCGAGTTGATCGCTGAGTCGGAGTTCAGGTCGATGGGGGAGGGCACGCCGCCGACGACGAAATTGGGGTGCGGGTTGCGCCCGCCGAAGATGGCATGCAAGCGGGCCACGTCGCGTTGCCAGGCCAGCGCATCCAGATAGTGCGCGACCGCCATCAGGTTGGCCTCGGGCGGGAGCCGGTAGGCCTCGTGGCCCCAGTAGCCGCCGGCGAAGATGCCGAGCTGGCCGGACTCAACGAAGCGCTGGATGCGCTTTTGCACGTCTGCGAAGTAGCCCGGGGAGGAGCGCGGCCAGTTGCTGAGGCTCTGGGCGAGCTCGGCGGTCGCCTTGGGGTCGGCCTTGAGCGCCGAGACCACGTCGACCCAGTCGAGCGCATGCAGGTGATAGAAGTGCATGACGTGGTCGTGCACGTACTGCGCCGCGATCATCAGGTTGCGGATGAGCTGGGCGTTGACCGGGACCGGATAGTCGAGCGCCGCCTCCACCGCGCGCACCGAGGCGATGCCATGCACGAGGGTGCACACGCCGCAGATGCGCTGGGCGAAGGCCCAGGCGTCGCGCGGGTCACGTCCACGCAAGATGATCTCGAGTCCGCGCACCATAGTCCCGGAGGAATAGGCCTGGGCGATGTTCTCGCCGTCCATCTGGGCCTCGATGCGCAGGTGGCCCTCGATGCGGGTGATGGGATCGACGACTACGCGTTCAGTCATTGTGTTGGGTCTCCGTCAGGGGACCCCGCGGTGCGGGGTCCTGGCGTCTCTAGGGCTCAGGCCCGCTGCTCTTTCTCGACTAGGTGCTCGGCGATCATTTCGGTCAGGCCGACGACCGGGATGTCCATGTTGAACTCCTCCAAACCCTCTTCGAGCTGGGTCCGGCAGGTCGCGCACATGGTCACCATGCGGTCGGGGCCGACCTCTTCGATCTGCGCCTTCTTGCGCTTGAAGGCGGCCATCTTGAGGTGCTCGGCGCGCTCGTTGCTGCTCACGCCGCCGCCGGCACCGCAGCACCACTGGTATTTGCCGTGCTCCTTGAGGTCGACGAAGTTGTCGGCGACCAGGTCCATGAGGTTGCGCTGCTGGTCGATGACGCCGCTCTTGCGCGCGAGGTTGCAGGGATCGTGCAGCGAGAGCCGGTCGGTCTCCTTGCCCTCGGTCTTGATCCGCCCGGCGGCGCGCAGCTCGTCCAACACCTCGATGATGTGGAAGACGCGGAATGGGTAGGACTTGCCGATCAGGTTTGGCCCCTCCCAGCGGATCGCGGTATAGGCGTGGCCGCACTCGGGGCTGATCACTTTCTTCACCTTGAGCTTGACTGCGGCGTCGACGACGCGCTGCACCAGCTCGGCGGCGATGTCCTTGGAGCCGATCTGGATGCCCGCGTTGGTCGCCTCGTAGCAGTCGGTCGACAACGTCCAGGTGACCCCGGCGTGATCGAAAATCTTTGCGATTGCCTCGAGGTACTCAGGGAAGTTGATGATCTCCATCGAGGAGAGGAGCACCATGTACTCGACCCCCGGCTTGTCGACCGGGACCTCGAGCCCCGTGCTCGACTCGACATGCTTGATCTGCACGTCGAGCGTCTTCCACTGCAGCCCCATCGGGCTGCCGGTGCGGATCGCGCGCGATGCGGCCCCGATCAGGCCCTCGGGGGCGTGGCCGGAGGCGACCATCGCCTCGCGGGATTTGCGGATCATGTACTGCAGGTCGTTGCCGACGGGGCAGACCAGGGAGCAGCGCCCGCACATGGAGCAGGAGTCGTAGAGGAGCTCCTCCCATTCGGCCAGCATCTCGTCGGTGACCTTGGGCGCCAGCCCGACCAGCCCCTTGAGGCGCCCCCAAAGGGTGAACTCGCTCGCCCAGACCCGCCGCATGGGCTCCAGCTTGAGGATCGGGGTGTACTTGGGGTCCCCGGTCTCCACGTAGAACGGGCAGGCGGTGGCACAGAGCCCGCAGCGGATACAGCTCGAGAAGAAGGCGGCGACGGGCGCGTCGATCTCCTCGCGGAAGGCCGCAAGGCCCCTTTCCAATGACAGCTCGCTCATGACGCCACCCCCTTGCGGCCGAAGATCGCGCCGTTGTACCAGCGCGCAATGAACACGGTGAACATGTGGGTCAGCTTGGTGAAGGGCAGGACGATCAGGAAGATCTCCGCCGCCAGGATGTGCAGCCCCAGGGCCAGGGGGTAGGGGTCAATCATCCGATGGTAGGCGATGTAGCCGGTGATCAGCGGCAGGAAGGTCACCGTCCAGACCAGGTAATCCTCGAAGGTGCTGATGTGCTTCATCACCGGGTTGCGCAGCCGGTGGATTAGGGCGCCGATCATGGCCAAGATGGTGATCGCCGTGACGGCGTCGACGACCGGATTGGGCAGGCCGGGCCAACGGATTCCCAGCACGCTGTAGATCAGCTCGATGTGGGGGATGAAGAGCAGCAGGGCGATGAAAAAGCCGACGTGCCAGACCGTACCGATTACCACGTTGAACGGGGCACGCTGGAAGGTCCCGGCATCGGCCACCGAGCGGGTGAAGATGGTGCGGAACCCCGGTCCCCACTCGCCGCCCCTGGGCTCGGCGTAGTTCGGCTTGCGCCCGAGCATGAAGATTTCGACCAGGCGCGCCAGCATCCCCAAGGCGAAGATCGCGATCGCCCAATCGAACATCGGGCCCTTGGTCCAAAGCAGAAAGTCCATCGGGTCGATCATAGCTTCTGCTCCAATTCGTCGATCTTGACCGGTTGCCGCTCGGCCAGGTCGGCCTTCTGGCGGCGCTTGGCCAGGGCCGCGGCGGCCCCGCCGATGATGGCCCCGCTCACGCCCGCGGCCAGTAGCGTGCTTCCGGTGTCGCCGGGCGGCACGGAGAGGGCGTCGTAGAAACCGCCGGCATCCCAGAATTTGGGCTCGGAGCAGCCGAGGCAGGGGTGACCCGCCTCGACCGGCCAGCTCGTGCCGGCGTTCCAGCGCATGGTGGCGCAGGCGTTGTAGGTGCTCGGGCCCTTGCAGCCAAGGCGGTACAGGCACCAGCCGGCGCGCGCGCCCTCGTCGTCGAAGGTCTCGGCAAAGAGCCCCTTGTCGTAGAAGGGCCGGCGGTAGCAGCGGTCGTGTATCGACTGGCCGAAAAAGGCGAGCGGGCGGTTGTACTGGTCCATTTCCGGCAGCTTGCCGAAGGTCAGGTACTGCGCGAGCACCCCGGTGATCACCATCGGCACCGGCGGGCAGCCGGGTACGTTGATCACGGGCTTGTCGCCCGCGAGGGTTTGGACCGCGACGGCCCCGGTGGGATTGGGGTTGGCCTGGGGCAGGCCGCCAAAGGCCGCGCAGGTGCCGACCGCGACCACCGCGGCGGCGCCCTCCAGCGTCTCCATCAGCATCTGGTAGTTGCTGATGCCGGCGATGGTGGAGTAACCGGGGTTGGAGTCGGGGCCCGGCAGGGAGCCGTCGACCACGACCAGATAGTTACCGAAGTTCTCCCGCATCGCCACCTCGCGGGCGTGCTCGGCGGCCTCGCCCGAGGCGGCCTGCAGCGTGTGGTGGTAGTCGAGCGAGATGACGTCGAGGATCAAGTCCTCCACCGTCGGCGAGTGACTGCGGGTCAAGGACTCGGTGCAGCCGGTACACTCCTGGAAGGAGAGCCAGATCACCGAGGGCCGCCGCGCCTGCTCCAGGGCTGCGGCGATGGCCGGGGTCATGGTCGGCGGGAGCGCCATCATCGATGCGGTGGCGGCACAGAACTTGAGGAAGCCCCGGCGCGACACGCCATGTGCGCGCAGGCTCTCGCCCAGGGTCTTGTGATGGGCCATTGTCCCTCCTTCAGTTGTCAGGACGATGTGGAAACGGACTCGCGCCCGTGGCGAGGCGCGCGTCGAGGGCCGCGACGGCGTCGCGGAGATCCTCCGCCTGGGTGCGCAGGATCGCGGGGACTTCGGCGATCTCGACGTGGAGCACCAAGCGCTCACCGTCGGCGTTGCGATGGTCGACCAGCCACACCCCGGGCACGGCGGTCTCGCGGATCTGGGTCACGCCGAGCGCATCGAGCCTGGCCTCGATCTCGCCCTGCCCGAGCAGGCCGAGGAGCCGATCCTCGTCGCCGGGTCCAAAGGGCATGGCGTTGAGGTCGATCACCCGTGCCTCGCCGGTCTCGGCCAGGCGCTCCAGGGCATGACGGATCTCATGCAGCACGGGCAGGGCGTTGCCCCACTCGGCCGCGACGTGAACGGGAATGTCTTGCAGGGAGGACATCCGGTGATGCTCGATAAGCTTTGACTAATTTTAGAAGTTTCTCGTACACGGAGTTTTGACGCAGCGCACTAAATCACGAACTTCTCACCCTTGCGCTGAGGTACCGAGCTGTGCGTCGGGCTCCTCATCCCAGCGTGCGAGCAGGCGACGGATCTCCGTGAGCGCAAGCGGGACGGCGGCCTCTACCGCCGGGGTCAGGGTATCGCCCCAGGCGACCTCGCCCGGCTCGATGCCGATCAGGGCACGGCGGTGCGGCAGGGTCTCGCTCAGACGGGCCATGTCCATCAGGTCCATCAGGCTCACCTCGTGCACGCTCTTGCCCTTGCCACTCAACTGGCGGTCCATGGCGTCCCCTTCGAAGACGCGAACGCTTCCGGGCGGCGTGCCCAGGATGGCGGCGTCCACGACGATCAGGCGGGGGGAGTCGGCGATCGCCGGGGCCAGGGTGAAGCTGAGCGTACCGCCGTCGATGAGCTCGACGTCCTCGAGGTCATCGGACAGGGCGAGACGGCGGATCACCTCGACGCCGACGCCTTCGTCGCGGAACAAGGTGTTCCCGATACCGAGGATCAGGGTGGTGGCGCTCATGAGCGCAACGGGGAGGCCCCGCGAACGGGGGCGGACAAGGGGGAAAGGAGCATGGTGCTGACTGCCTCGGATTGAATGCGGTTGCGGTTGGATGGGGGCCGCCTTAGCCTGTTGGCGATCCCCATCCTTGGAGACCCCCAGCATGTGTCTTGGCATCCCGATGCAGGTCCGCTCGATCGACGGCCTCCTGGCCCGCTGCGAGGCCAAGGGCGTCGAGCGGGACGCCAATCTCTTGATGCTCGGCGACGAGCCCCTGGCGGTCGGCGACTACGTGGTCGTGCACCTGGGCTACGTCATCAACCGCGTGAGCGCCGAGGAGGCTGACGCGGCCTGGGAGATCTACGACGCCATGCTCGCCGCGGAGGACGCCACAGCGCCTCCGCCCTGAGCCTCGCGCCGGCCGCCTCAGCGTGGTGACATCTCCTCGGCGATGCGGTGCTGGCGCTGGGCCTCGGATTCGGGGCCGGCGTCCTCCTGCTCCATCAGCTCGCAGTTCTCCGCCATGCGCGCCTGCATCGCCGCCTTCCAGGCCCGGTTGACCCGTTCCGGGAGCAAGGCATCGGGGGTGAGCGCGGCGGCCGCCGCGGCGGCCACGAAGTGGTCGGCTTGCGCCAACCAGTCGGTGTCCTTGCCGCAGTCGGTGTAGGTCTTAGTCGCGTAAGCCTTGGCGGCGCGGTAGGCGTCCTCTAGCTCCGCCGCACTTGCCCCCGCGTCTATGGCCGTGTCGACGGCACGGCGCACCCGCTCATCCTGGCTCAGGCGGATCACGCTCTGGGCGAACCGCGCGCCGGTGATGCGCTGCTGGTCGGGGGTGAGTGCGTCGAGGGCGGCGCGCAGCTCGTGATCGTTCGTGATGGGCATGGTCGGTTTCCTATACTGGCTAGTGGAATCCGCCCACGGGAAACGCTGAAGGGCTCAGCGCCCCCGCGCGGGGCAGGAGGCCGCGCGAGCTTCATGCACCTCAGCGTATGAAGCCGAAGGAGCCCGGAAACCGCGTGTTTCGGCCCCCGTGCTGATGGCTTGCCCGGTGTGGCGAGACGGTCAGCGTCTCCCTAGGCGGCGCAGCGGCAAAGTTTCACCACAACCCCTCGTCGGCGCATTGACATGCATCATCCTGTCGGCAGTGTGGCGGATAGACCCTCATGAAGCGTACCGTCTTCTTCGTCTCCGAGAGCACCGGCATCACCGCCGAGACCCTGGGGCACAGCCTGCTGTCGCAGTTCGACAGTATCGACTTCGAGCAGGTCTACATGCCCTACATCAACACCGAGCTGCGCGCCCAGGCGCTCACCCAGCGTATGCAGGAAGCGGCCGAGCGCGACGGCGTGCGGCCACTGGTGTTCAGCACCATGCTCGACGACCGCATCCGCGAGATCCTGCGCGGCGGCAACTGCTATTTCCTGGAGCTTTTCGAGGGCTTCGTCGATCCGCTGAGCTGCGAGCTCGGGATCGCGCCGAGCCGCAGGTCTGGGCGCAGTCATGCCATCACCAAGCCGAGCTCCTACACCAAGCGGATCGAGGCGATCAACTTCGCGATGGCCAACGACGACGGCATGCGGCCCGACAACTTCGCGCGTGCCGACCTAGTGCTGACCGGCGTGTCACGCTCCGGGAAGACCCCGACCTGTCTCTATCTCGCCATCCACTACGGCCTGCGCGCGGCCAACTACCCGATCACCGAGGAGGACTTCGAGCGCGGCGACTTCCCGACGGAGGTAACCGGGTGCCGCCACAAGCTCTTCGGGCTGACCATCGAGGCGCAGCGCCTGAAGCTGATCCGCGAGGAGCGCCGCCGCGGGAGCCGCTACGCGTCCCTGGAGCAGTGCCAGGCCGACATCCGCCGCGCGGAGGACCTGTTCAAGCGTCATGCGATCCCGGTGCTCAACACCACCAGCCAATCCATCGAGGAGATCTCCTCGCACATCCTGAGGTCGGTCAAGGGCCAGGTCGACTGACAACCCTGGCGCTTAGCACGATCCCGGACCACCGCAGGCGCGCTCTATAGCCGATCCACTCACCCTAGTCCTCGCTCGGCGGGCGGGGGCACGCAGAGCGCGCTCCCGGCGGGTCCCCGCTGCGCCGGGATGCCTTGAGCCCACCTGCGGGGCGCCCCATAATGGCGCACCTTTTTGAGGTGCCACTGGGGTGGTGCCCAGCATTGGGGCAGACGCGCATGAGGATCGGAGTTCCCAGAGAGACCCTGGCCGGCGAGACGCGGGTGGCCATGGTCCCCGAGGTCGTCAAGAAGCTGGTCGGCAAGGGCTTCGATGTCTTGGTCGAGGCCGGAGCCGGCACCGCCGCCCACTACCCGGACGCCGATTACACGGCGGCCGGTGCCGTGATCGGCGATCGCGCCGCGGCCTTCGACGCCGATATCCTGCTCAAGGTGCGCCGCCCCGACCCGAGCGAGGCCGCCGCCGTCAACCCGGGCGCGGTCGCCATCACCTTCGTCGAGAGCTGCGGCGAAGACGCGCTGCTCGCCGGTATGCGCGCTCGCGGGGTGCGGGTCCTGGCCGTCGAGCGCATCCCACGCATCTCCCGCGCACAGTCGATGGACGCCCTCTCCTCCCAGAGCAACATCGCCGGCTACCGCGCGGTGATCGAGGCCGCCGCCCGCTACGGACGTTTTGTCCCCATGATGATGACCTCGGCGGGTGCCGCCAAGCCCGCCCGGCTGGTGGTGCTGGGGGTCGGAGTGGCGGGCCTGCAGGCCATCGCCACCGCTCGGCGCCTGGGCGCGGACGTTTACGCCTACGACGTACGCCCCGAGACGCAGGAGCAGATCCGCTCGCTCGGGGCCAAGCCGATCGAGCTCGATCTCGGCGAGAGCGGGTCGGGGGAAGGGGGCTACGCCAAGGAGCTCTCCGCCGAGGCCAAGGCACGCCAGCAGGCGGCCCTGGCCGATGAGCTCGCCAAGGCGCACATCATCATCACCACGGCACTCATCCCCTGCCGGCCGGCGCCGGTGCTGATCACCGAGGAGGTGGTCAAGCGCATGCGCCCGGGCTCGGTGATCGTCGACCTCGCCGCCGCGAGCGGCGGCAACTGCCCGCTCACCGAGCGCGATCAGGTGGTCGAGAAGCATGGGGTGGTCCTGGTCGGCCACACCAATCTGCCCGCCCTGGTCCCGTCCGACGCCAGCGCCTTTTACGCCCGCAACCTCGCCAACCTGCTCGAGATCATGGTCGATAAGGGGGCCGAAGGGCCGGTGCTGAAGGACCTCGACGGCGACGAGATCACCCGCGCCATGCAGGTCGCCGGCTAGCCCTCGGCCTGGCCGATCTTGCCCTACTGAAACGCTTGGCGGTGTCTGACCCCGCATTTGCGATGGAAGCCATTCATGTCTGAAACCCTGCTCGCACTCTACGTCTTCGTCCTCGCCTGCTTCATCGGTTACTACGTGATCTGGGGCGTGACCCCGTCGCTGCACACCCCGTTGGTGGCGCTGACCAATGCCATCTCCGGTATCGTCGTGGTCGGTGCGCTCCTGGTCGCCGGTCTCGCCGAGGCCGGGCCGGTGGCCACCGGCATGGGCTTCGTCGCGGTGCTGATCGCCAGCATCAACGCCTTCGGCGGCTTTCTGGTGACTCACCGGATGCTGTCGATGTTCAAGAAAAAGAAGAAGTAAGGAACGGCCACGATGGACTTCACGCTAACCGCCAATCAACAGGCCGTGGCCTATCTGGTCTCGGCCGTCCTCTTCATCTTCGCCCTCAAGGGCCTGACCCACCCCGCCACGGCCCGCCGCGGCAACTTCCTCGGCATGATCGGCATGGCGCTCGCGATCGCCGCCACCCTGCTCGGCGCCGAGGTGACGAGCTACGGGCTGATCGCCCTCGCCGTCTTGCTCGGGGCCCCGATCGGCGTCTTCGTCGCGATGCGCATCAAGATGACGGCGATGCCGCAACTGGTCGCCGCCCTGCACAGCTTCGTCGGCATGGCGGCGGTGCTCGTCGCGATCGGCACCTTCCTGAACCGCCGCGCCGCCGGGACCCTGGATGCGGTGCTCATGGGGGAGATCTCGGCCGGTATCGTCATCGGCGCCATCACCTTCACCGGCTCGGTGATCGCCTTCGCCAAGCTGCAAGGGATCATGAGCGGGGCGCCGATCAAGTTCCCCGGTCAGCACGCGCTCAATGCCGCGATCGCCGTCGCGACACTGCTGCTCGCGGTCCACTTCGCCATGACCGGCTCGCTCTGGTCGCTGATCCTGATGACGCTCCTCGCCTTCGTGCTCGGCGGGACGCTCATCATCCCCATCGGCGGGGCCGACATGCCGGTAATTATCTCGATGCTCAACAGCTACTCGGGGTGGGCCGCCGCGGCGACCGGCTTCACCCTGCACAACAACCTGCTGATCATCGTCGGCGCCCTGGTCGGATTCTCCGGCGCCATCCTCTCCTACATCATGTGCCGGGCGATGAACCGCTCGATCATCAACGTCGTCTTCGGCGGCTTCGGCACGGGCGAGGGCGGGGAGTCGAGCGCGGGTGCCCAGGCCGCTGAGAAGGGGGTCAAGTCCGCCTCGGTGGAGGACGCCGTCTACTGGATGGAGGACGCCGGCAAGGTCATCGTCATCCCGGGCTACGGCATGGCCGTGGCCCAGGCCCAACACGCCCTGAAGGAGCTGATGGAGCTCCTGGAGGCGCGCGGGGTCGAGGTCAAGTTCGCCATCCACCCGGTGGCTGGGCGCATGCCGGGGCACATGAACGTGCTGCTCGCCGAGGCCGATATCCCCTACGAGCACGTCCTGGAGATGGACGAGATCAACCCTGAGTTCGCCAGTACTGACGTGGCCCTGGTGGTCGGCGCGAACGACGTGGTCAACCCCGCGGCCAAGACCGACAAGTCGAGCCCCATCTACGGCATGCCGATCCTCGAGGCGGGCAAGGCGCGCCAGGTCTATTTCCTCAAGCGCTCCATGCGCCCGGGCTACTCGGGCGTCGACAACCTGCTCTTCTACCAGGAGAACACCTCACTGGTGTTCGGCGACGCCAAGGACACCATCGAGGGTATGGTCAACGTCCTCAAGGGCGGGGGCCACTGATCGAGTCGCCGGCCGGGGGCGCCCCCGCCTCCGGCCGCTCCCGCGCCTTGTGCCAGAGGACGACGAGTCCCAGCGCCAGGGTGATCCCGTTGGCAACGATGATCGGCCAGGAGCCGAGCATCACCCCGTAGACCCCCCAGAGCGCCACCCCGGCGCAGAACAGCAGGTACATCCAGAACGAGATGCCGCGGGTGTCCCGCGTGCGCAGTGTGCGAACCACCTGGGGTACGAACGACGAGGTCGTCAGGATCGCGGCCAGGGTGCCAATCAGGTCGGCGTGCGGGACAGGCATAGAGTCGGTCAGGGAAGATTCGCCGCAGATGAACGCAAATGAGCCGGTCGCGGGGGGCTGGGCGAGCTGGACGTCGCAGAGCGCCTGAGGTCGACGCGGTCGGTCTCGACCCGTCGTGGCTCGCGGCGCGCAAGTGTACACCGGGGGTCGCGAGGACGGCGGACTGGCCTAGCCGGTTGGCGCGGGGCCCCGCAGCCGCTCGCCCCATTGGTAGAGGGCGAGCCCCATGAGGATGGTCGCCGTCCCCAGCATCTCGCGCGGGCCGATCGGCTCGCCGTTGGCGTACCACCCGATCAGCAGGGCCAGGATGGGCGTGATCAGGGTGATCAGCGCGACCCGGCTCGCCGCCGTTCGCGCGAGGATGTGGAAGTACAGGATGAAGCCCAGGGCCGAGCCGAAGACACCCAGGTAGACGATCGACCAGGCCGAGCGCGGCGGGACCCCCTGGGGCCAGGCACCGTCGAACTGGAGCCAGCCGAGGACGAAGAGCGGGACCGCGACCAGCAGCGATCCGGTCGTGACCTCCAGCGCCGCTAGCCCCGCCCCGACGCGCTTGACCCACACCGCGCTTGCCGCGTGGATATGGACCGAGACCAGCACCCCGGCCAGCCCCCAGACGCCGTCGGTGCCCTCGCCGAGGCTGAGCCCGAAGATGATCGCGAGGCCGGCGACGCCGAGCCCGAGACCGGCCAATCGTACGGGCGTTAGCAGCCGCTCGCCGAGCCACAGGGCGGCCATCACCCCAGTCACCACCGGGGTGAGCCCAAACAGGACCGAGATCATCCCGGAAGGGATGAGCTGCGCGGACCAGTAAACGCTGGTCATGGCCCCCCAGAGCCCCAGTCCGCCCGCGAGATAGGTCAGCCGGGCGTTGCGATGCCAGCGCACTGGTTGCCGTAGCAGGGCGAGCAGTCCGAGGCAGACCAGGACGCCGATCACCATGCGGGAGGCGACGGCGAAGGAGAACCCGGCGCCCTCGCCGCTCCACTTGATCGCGAGCGGGGTGGTGGCCCAGATCAGCACCACCCCCAGGTAGGCGGCCGGGACGGATGGGATCATGCCCCCTTGCTCGTCTCGGTTGGCTCGTTGCGTCAGGGTCGGTGTGCCGGAGCCGCGATCCGGCATCCTGGAACCGGGGCGGGCGGCGAATGATTGCGGCTCACCGTCGGCTTACTCCGCTGACGGGCGTCCCGCACCCGTCCTCCAGCCCGCAAAAAGGGTTCTGAGCGGCAGAATCCGGGCCAGCGACTCAGAACTCTTCCTCCACTCGGACCCTGTCGAAACCGAGCTCCCGGGCGAGCTCGCTCACCTGGTCGAGCGAGTGGTAGACCTTCTCGGTGCCGGTGTGGTCGGTGTAGGGGGCGCGCCCGCCGCCGCGCTCGGTGAAGGTCAGGACCCAGCCGTTGGCATCCCGCGCTGTTTCTGCCACCGCCTCGGTGAGGTCGCCCGCTTCCACGGCCCGTCGGATCTGTTCATGCTCCATCGTGCTTTGCCTCTGCCGTTCTTGCCTTGCTGAAAGGATAGGCGCTTCCGAAGGCGTCGCACGCACGGGCAGGACGCCGGGTGTGCGATGGCTGGAGTTGACGGGTCAAGGACCGATCTCTAGGTAGTGTTGACATTTGGCATGATATAGTTCGCCCAATGCACTGACAGGACGAACTATGGCTCGCAAGAACCTACGTGACGACCAATGGGAGCGGA
>JALOTB010000118.1 GCA_025458165.1 Chromatiaceae bacterium
CTCACGCCGAGCGTTCTACCCGATCCGCGGGGGCAGGTCCAGACTGGCGATCAAGGCGATGACCCAACGAAGATTTCCGGCTAGAACGATTCCGCCCTGCGGCGGACGGCTCGCCTTGCCGCTGTACCGGGCCAGGCCTATGATCTAGCGGCGTTCCTTGCCCCAGCGCACTCCATCCCCTTCTGCGCGACTCCCGAGGTGATCATGAATCTGCTGCTGCTCGCGGTGGGTCTTGTCCTGTTGACAGCCGGTGCCGAGGCCCTGGTGCGCGGGGCCTCGGGCATCGCGGCGCGGCTCGGCATCCCGCCGCTCATCGTCGGGCTCACGGTGGTCGCCTTCGGCACCAGCGCCCCGGAGCTTGCGGTGAGCGTCGCCGCGGCCTGGTCCGATCAGGCGGACATTGCGCTCGGCAACGTGGTGGGGAGCAACATCTTCAACGTGCTCTTCATCCTCGGGCTCTCCGCCCTCATTGCCCCGCTCGCGATCAGCAGCCAGCTCATCCGGGTCGACGTGCCGCTGATGATCGGCGCGTCGATCCTTGTGCTGCTCTTCGCGCTGGACGGGACCATCGGCCGAGTCGACGGGGCCATCCTGTTTACCGGTCTGCTGCTCTACACCGGCTATCAGATCCGCCAGGGCCAGCGCGAGCAGCGCGCCGCGGCCGAGGCGACCTCCGGCGAGGAGCAAGACACACCTCCTGGCCGCTGGTGGCAAGACCCCCTCTTGGTGGTCGGCGGCCTGGTCGTGCTGGTCCTCGGGTCGCGGCTCCTGGTGCAGAGCGCGGTCGCCATCGCCCAGGGCCTGGGGGTGAGCGAGCTGGTGATCGGGCTCACCATCGTCGCCGCCGGGACCTCGCTCCCCGAGGTGGCGACCTCGGTGGTGGCGAGCCTGCGCGGGCAGCGCGACATCGCAGTGGGCAACGTCATCGGCAGCAACGTCTTCAACCTGCTCGGGGTACTCGGGCTGGCGAGCCTGGTCTCGCCCTCGGGGATCGCGGTCGCGGCCCAGGCGCTGCAGTTCGACCTGCCGGTGATGATCGCGGTGGCCCTCGCCTGTCTGCCAATCTTCGTCACTGGCCGAGAGATCGCCCGGTGGGAGGGGGCGCTGTTCTTCCTCTATTACCTCGCCTACACGACCTACGTGGTGATGGCCGCCATGCACCATGCGGCGCTTGGGCTCTATGGGACGGCCATGCTCTGGTTCGTGCTCCCGCTCACCGCCGTGACCCTGATGGTCCTGTTCGCGCGGCACCACTTCATGGCCAGGCGCAACAATGGGCCGCCCGCCTGAGGGGCCTCGGCTCAGTCCCAGCGGCTCACCGATCGACCGTTGACTTGTCGGGCGCGGCCTTCGCGGACGCCGCCTCGGTGCAAGCGGCACCGACGGCGACGAGGTATCTGAAGGTCGCTTCGGTCGCCGGTGCCAGGTCCGCCGCCGCCTGAGTCGTAGCGATTAGATAGCCGTCATCCCGCTTCAACACCCAACCGGCCCGTTGCAGCTCCTGGACCTTTCGGCGCACGGTCTCCCGGGGGGATCCCGCTGTAGTCGGCAATCGACTGCAGGTTGATCGGAGCGGCCTGTGTTTCGCTTCGCTCCAAGGCTTTGAACTGGCGGTACGAAAGACCTGTGATACGGCCCCAGGCCAAGGTGCGCGAGCCGATCACGGCCAGCACCAGCATGCGGTCCAGATCGCCGCCGAACTGCCGGCGCAGGGCGATCAGCAGGTCGCAGAACTGCGCGTTATGGACCGGCCAGATGTCACCGAAGTGCCGGCCGAAGCCGTCGTGATCGAATGCCATAGGTCGCGGCGGCGAGGCCTGCCGAGGGCTTGTTGGGAAAGGGCGGCCCAGGTCCACCCATTCTGGGCGGTTGGCGGATTGCCGGCAAGCCGGTGGTCCGCCAAACTGACAGATCGCCGCTCGACTCCGGTCGTCGAGGAGGGCTCGCGGCCTGCCTGCCACACGACATCCACCGCCAACCCCCAGGGGCGCGACCATGTTCAATCCTTCTCCACGGCTGCGCGCTTGCGCCCTCCCCCTCCTATGCCTCCTACTCGCCGGCTGTCAGGAGCAGGCGCCGCCGCCACCCGCCGAGGTCTCCCGCCCAGCGGAGATCCTCGAGATCGTCCCGGCCGGGCTCGGCTCGGGCCTGCGCTTCCCCGGGCGGGTGCGCGCCGTTCAGCGGGCCGAGCTGGCCTTCAACCTCCCGGGCCGGATCGTCGAGTTCCCCGTCGCCGAGGGCGAAGCGGTGGCGCCCGACGACCTGATCGCGCGCCTTGACCCCGAGAGCTTCGAGACGCGGCTCGCGGCCGCCCAGGCCGAGCTCGACAAGGCCACGGCGGACTACGAGCGGGTGGGGGAGCTCTGGGAGCGCAGCAAGGCGGTCCCCCGCGCGGAGGTCGACCAGAAGCGCACCGCCATGGAGGTCACCCGCTCCGCCTTCGCCGCGGCCCGCAAAGACCTCGACGACACGCGCCTCACCGCCCCCTTCGGCGGCGTGATCGCCCGCCGGCTGGTGGAGCCGTTCCAGAACGTCCAGGCCAAGGAGCCTGTCGTGAGCCTGCAGAACGTCGATGAGCTGGAGGTCGTCATTCACGTTCCGGAGCGCGTGGTGCGCAGCGAGCCGAAGCGGGTCGCCGCCTTCGCCCAGTTCGCCGACATGCCCGAGCGGCGCTTCCCGGTCAGGCTCAAGTCCTACGCCACCGAGGCCGATCCGCAGACGCAGACCTATGAAGTCGTGCTTGCCCTCACCCGCCCCGCCGGCGTGAGCCTGCTGCCCGGCATGGCCCTGGAGGTGTTTCCCGCGGAGACACCGCCGGGTGAGGAGGCGGCCGGCGTCCTCATCCCCCTGCGGGCGGTGCTGGCCGGGACCGACGGCGCGCCGAGCGTCTGGGTGGTCGACCCCGCGAGCTCGCGGGTCAGCCGCCGGCCG
Source organism: Chromatiaceae bacterium (assembly GCA_025458165.1). Taxonomy (GTDB): domain Bacteria; phylum Pseudomonadota; class Gammaproteobacteria; order Chromatiales; family Chromatiaceae; genus JALOTB01. The sequence goes on from JALOTB010000118.1 coordinate 2,932, forward strand.
ATCGAGGTCGGGGCCATCCAGGGCGAGGACATCGTCGTGCTCGCGGGCCTGAGCCCCGGTGAGCGGATCGTGACGGCGGGGGTCAATCACCTGCGCGACGGCATGCTCGTGCATCCGCTGTAGGCTCGCGGAGGGCGCCATGAACATCGCGGCCTACACCTTACGCAAGCGCACCATCGCCTGGCTCGCCTGCCTGCTCCTGCTGGTCGGCGGCTACCTCTCCTATGAGCAGCTCGGGCGCTTCGAGGACCCCGAGTTCGTCATCCGGCAGGCGGTCATCGTCACCCCCTACCCCGGCGCGCTGCCGACCCAGGTCGCCGAGGAGGTCACCGACGCGATCGAGGGCGCGGTGCAGCAGCTCCAGGAGGTCAAGGAGATTACCTCGGTCTCCACCCTCGGTCAGTCGCGGGTCCTGGTGGAGATCGACATGCGCTTCGCCCAGACCAAGGACGACCTCGAGCAGGTGTGGGACAAGTTGCGGCGCAAGGTCGCCGACGCCCAGCGCCAGCTCCCGCCCGGGGCCGGCCCCTCGCTGGTGAACGACGACTTCGGCGACGTCTATGCCCTGTTCTTCGCGGTCACCGGCGACGGCTATGGCCTGGAGCAGATCCGCGACTACGTGGAGCGGCTGGAGCGGGAGCTCCTGCTGGTGCCGGGCGTGGCCCGCGTCGCGACGCTCGGCGCGCCGCAGGACGCCATTTACGTCGAGATCGCCGCCGCCAATGCGGCTCAGCTCGGTGTCGGGCTGGAGCAGATCAACCAGGCCCTGCGCGAGCGCAACCTGATCGCGCCGGCGGGAGACCTACGGGTCGGCCCCCAGCGCGTCCCGGTCAGTCCCACCGGCCAGGTCGACTCCGTCGAGGCCATCGGCAACATCGTGCTCACCGCCCCCGGCGCCGACCGGCTGATCTATCTACGCGACGTCGCGACCATCACGCGCGCTGTGGTGGAGCCCCCGCGCGCCGTGATGCGCTTCGACGGCCAGCCGGCCATCGGTGTCGGGGTCTCCAACGTGGCCGGGGGCAACGTGGTCGCGATGGGGGACGCGGTGCGCGCCCGCCTCGCGGAGCTCGAGTCCCAGCGTCCGGTAGGCATGGAGCTCAATATCGTCTCCTACCAGTCCGACGCGGTGCGCGCGGCGGTCGACGGCTTCGTCGCCAACCTGGTGGCCGCGGTGGTGATCGTGTTCCTGGTGCTGGTCGTGTTCATGGGCCTGCGCAGCGGCGTCATCGTCGGCGCGGTCCTGCTGCTGACCGTCGCCGGCACGCTGATCGCGATGTACCTCGACGGGATCGCGATGCAGCGGATCTCGCTCGGTGCCCTGATCATTGCGCTCGGCATGCTGGTAGACAATGCGATCGTGGTGACCGACGGCATCCTCGGGCGGCTGCAGCGCGGCGAGGAGCCGGCCAAGGCCGCCGCCGAGGTCGTGCAGGCGACCCAGTGGCCGCTGCTCAGCGGCACCGCCGTGGGCATCCTCGCCTTCAGCGCGATCGGCCTCTCGCCGACCGACATGGGCGAGTACGCGGGGTCGCTCTTCTGGGTGATCCTCTACTCGATGCTGCTGAGCTGGCTGCTCGCGGTCACCCTGACCCCACTGCTCTGCGTCACGCTGCTCAAGGTCAAGCCGATGGGCGACGCCGGCCCCGAGTCCGGCCCGGTGCTGCGGCGCTATCGGGGGGTATTGCGGACCCTGCTGCGCCACCGCCTCGGCACCGGTCTCGCGCTGCTCGCCCTGCTCTTCGCGTCGGTGCTCGGGTTCGGCTACGTGCCGCCCGGCTTCATGCCGGAGTCGGCCCGGCCGCAGTTCGTGGTGGACCTCTACCTGCCGCAGGGCACCGATATCGAGGTCACCGCCGCGGAGTTCGCCGAGGCGGAGGCCCATGTCCGCGCCAAGCCGGGGGTGACCCACGTCACCAGCTTCATCGGCCAGGGCGGACTGCGCTTCATGCTCACCTACGTCCCCGAGGACCCGAACAGCAGCTACGGCCAGTTGCTGGTCGACGTGGCGGATGCGAGCCAGATCGCACCCTTGATCGCTGAGCTGCAGCCGGAGCTCGAGGCGCGCCATCCGGAGGCCGCGGTCAAGGTCTGGAAGTTCATGCTCGGGCGTGGTGGCGGCAAGAAGATCGAGGCCGCCTTCCGCGGCCCCGACCCCGGTGTACTACGCGGGCTGGCCGAGCAGGCGAAGGCGGTCATGGCGAGCGACCCCGAGGCGCTGGCGATCCAGGACGACTGGCGCGAGAAGGTGCCGGTGCTCCGTCCCGAGGTCGATCCGGTCGCCGCCGAGCGGGCGGGGGTCGACGCGACCCAGATCGCCGCGGCCTTGAACCGCGCCTTCACCGGGACCCAGGTCGGCGTCTACCGCGAGGGCGACACCCTGGTCCCCATCGTCTCCCGGGCGCCCTTGCCCGAGCGCCTCAGCGCCGACCAGCTCGACAATGTCCAGGTCTACAGCCCCATCGCCGAGCGCTACCTGCCGGTCGGCCAGCTCCTGCGCGGCGTCGAGGTGGAATGGGTGGACGCGATGATCCGCCGGGTCGACCGCTTCCCGACCATCAAGGCCCAGTCCGATCCGCCGCCGGGGGATCTGCCCGGGCCGCTGCTGGAGCGCCTGCGGCCGGGAATCGAGTCGATCGCACTGCCGCCCGGCTATGCCATGGAGTGGCAAGGCGAGTACAAGGCCTCGCGCGAGGCCAACGAGGGGCTGGCCCTCTCGGCGCCTTACGGCTTCGCCGCGATGGTGCTCGCCGTAGTGGTGATGTTCAACGCGCTCCGTCAGCCGCTGGTGATCTGGCTCACCGTCCCGCTCGCGATCATCGGGGTCACCATCGGCCTCTTGCTCTTCCGCGTGCCGTTCGAGTTCATGGCGATCCTGGGCTTCCTCAGCCTGATCGGCATGCTGGTGAAGAACTCGATCGTCCTGGTCGATCAGGCCGATGCCGAGCGGCGCGAGGGCAAGGCCGGTCTTGCCGCCGTGCTGGATGCCTCGGTCAGCCGCGCCCGGCCGGTCTTCCTCGGCGCGCTGACCACCATCCTCGGCGTCGCGCCGCTGCTGTTCGACCCCTTCTTCAAGAGCATGGCGGTGACCATTATGTTCGGGCTCGCCTTCGCCACCGCGCTGACGCTCGTCGTCGTGCCGCTGCTCTACGCGGTGTTGTTCGGCATTCAGGAGACGCCTGGGGCGCCGGCGTCACCGGCAACGACGGGGAGGTAGCCAGCCAGTTGTTGCCTCCTTCGGCAACGCAGGGCGCCGATCTCAAGGGACCGACCGGGAGCAGCCGCGACGGGGCGCCGGGAGGTAACTCCGGCGCTGGAGTTGACCGCGACGCGTCAGGTCGCGATTGCAAATCGCCCCCACAGATCAGGCCTGACCCGTGGGGAGCTTTCCTCATTGCAACGGTGAGCTGCGGCCTATTTCTTCAAGATCTGAGAAACATCGCGCACGGCACCGCGTGAGGCGGAGGTGGTGAGCGCGGCGTAGGCCTGCAGCGCCTGGGAGACGTAGCGCTCGCGGCTGACCGGCCGCCAGGCGTCGGCGCCTCGGGCCTCCATGCGGGCGCGGCGAGCGGCAAGCTCCTCGACGGGGATGCGCACGTTGATCGCCCGGTTGGGAATGTCGATCTCGATCAGGTCGCCTTCTTCGATCAGCCCGATAGGACCGCCCTCCGCCGCCTCGGGCGAGATGTGGCCAATCGAGAGCCCGGAGGTGCCGCCCGAGAAGCGCCCGTCGGTGATCAGCGCGCAGGACTTGCCGAGCCCCTTGGACTTGAGATAGCTGGTCGGGTAGAGCATCTCCTGCATGCCGGGCCCCCCCTTTGGGCCCTCGTAGCGGATCACAACCACATCGCCGGGCTGAATCCTGTCCCCAAGGATCGCCTCCACCGCGGCCTCCTGGCTCTCGAAGATCCGCGCCGGGCCGGTGAAGACGCGGATCACCGAGGTCGGCACGCTGGTGGTGTAGCGGAGCTGCTCGGCCTCGAACATGCTCTCGTCGATCCCGGCGGTCTTCACGATGCCGCCCTCGGGGGCGATGTTTCCGTAGAGCACGGCGAGCCCGCCGTCCTTGGAGTAGGCGTGCTCGACGTCGCGGATGCAGCCGCTCGTGCGGTCGAGGTCGAGGTCGTCCCACATGGCGTCCTGCGAGAAGGCGACCTGGGTCGGCACGCCGCCGGGCGCGGCGAGATAGCGCACCCGCGCTTGCTCGACGTCGCCGCGCATCACGTCCCAGCGCTCCAGCGCCTCGGCGAGCGTCGCGCTGTGCACCGTGGGCACGTCGCGGTGGATGAGACCGCCGCGGTCCAGCTCGCCGAGGATGCCGATGACGCCGCCGGCGCGGTGCACGTCCTCCATGTGGTATTTCTGGGTCGCCGGCGCGACCTTGCAGATGTTCGGCACCTGGCGCGAGAGCCGGTCGATGTCGGCCATGGTGAAGTCCACCCCGGCCTCCTGGGCGGCAGCCAAGAGGTGCAGCACCGTGTTGGTCGAGCCGCCCATGGCGATGTCCAGGCTCATGGCGTTCTCGAAGGCATGGAAGCTGGCGATGGAGCGCGGCAGAACGGATTCATCGTCCTGCTCGTAGTAGCGCTTGGCGAGTGCGACGATCAGCCGCCCGGCCTCCAGGAAGAGCTCTTTGCGGCCGGCATGGGTGGCGACCAGTGAGCCGTTGCCGGGCAGCGACAGCCCTAGGGCCTCGGTCAGGCAGTTCATAGAGTTGGCGGTGAACATGCCGGAGCAGGAGCCGCAGGTCGGGCAGGCCGAGCGCTCGTACTCGGCGACATCGGCGTCCGACTCCTTCGGATCGGCCGCCGCGACCATGGCGTCGACCAGGTCGAGGTGGACCACATTGCCCTGGCGCTTCACCTTGCCCGCCTCCATCGGCCCGCCCGAGACGAACACCGCCGGGATGTTGAGCCGCAGGGCGGCGTTGAGCATCCCCGGTGTGATCTTGTCGCAGTTGGAGATGCACACCAGGGCGTCGGCGCAGTGGGCGTTGACCATGTACTCGACCGCGTCCGAGATCAGCTCGCGCGAGGGCAGGCTGTAGAGCATCCCGCCGTGGCCCATGGCGATGCCGTCGTCCACCGCGATCGTGTTGAACTCCTTGGCCACGCCGCCGGCCTGCTCGACCTCGCGCGCGACGAGCTGGCCGAGGTCCTTGAGATGGACATGGCCGGGCACGAACTGGGTGAAGGAGTTGGCGATCGCGATGATCGGCTTGCCGAAGTCGCCGTCGGTCATGCCGGTGGCCCGCCACAGGGCGCGGGCGCCCGCCATGTTGCGGCCATGGGTGGTGGTGCGGGAGCGGGTGAGCGATGAGTCTAGCGGGATCGGATGGTTGCGGCCAGCCGGGGCCAGCGGCCTGCGGCGAGCCGCCCCGCCCGCGATCGACCGGGCCGCGACAGGCGCACCCAACGGGAGAAGATCTCAGCAGATGAGCACCTTACATCCTCAGTACGTCACCGACGAAGATGGCAACCGAGTCTCCGTTCTGCTTCCCCTCGACGAGTTTGAAGCCCTGCTTGAGGACCTAGAGGACTTGCGAGACGCACTCCAGGTGAGAGACCAACCGACAGTCCCCTGGGAGTCGGTCAAAGCAGAGTTGGGTCTCAAATGACCTATCGGATCGAGGTCACACGAAGTGCAAGAAAGATACTGCTGAGCCTTCCGCGGGATGTGCAGAAACGCCTGGCCGCGGCAATCGACGGGCTCGCCAGCGATCCGAGGCCGGCGGGATGCCGCAAGCTCACAGGAAGCGACGCCCTATACCGTATCCGAGTCGGCGACTACCGGGTCGTCTACGAGCCACACGACGACCGACTCCTAGTCATGGTCATCAAGCTGGGGCACCGACGCGAGATCTACCGCTGAGCTCGCCATTTGTTGACCTGCGTCCCAAGCTCCGCTTGGGACGCAACGGCCCGGAAGCTCTGCTTCCAGTCGTTCGCGGACCACTGGCCCGGATCATCCGCGCACGCAAGCCTGTCGCGGCCTCGAAGCGACACAGCCGGGGCTCGGGAAGCGGACCTTCGGAAACAGCATCACCAAGCAGAGCTTGGTGACGAGTTAAGAGCAGAGCTTGGTGATCATGAGGCCGGTAAGCTACCGACCGACCCCGCATCCAGACGGAGCATCACACATGCCCCAACTCCCTGACCGACACGAGCAGATCCGGCTGGTCCACGCGGATTTCATCCGCCAGGTGGTCGAGACCTGCGCCAACCCCGAACGACGGCGCGACTTCGAGACGCTGGTGCAAAGCGCCGAGCAGAGTGGCTGGACGGCGCTGGCCCGCGCGGTGCGGCGCATCGCCGCCGGCGAGCGCGGCACCCAGGTCTTCGTCGGGCTCGACGAGGAGGACCAGGTGATCGCCGACAGTATCCTGCGTGGGGTGCAGGACCCGAGCACCCTGCCCTCACCCCAGGGCAGGCCCGACGCGACCGTCGCCGCCCCCGGCCTCGCCCACATGATCCACGCCGCGAGCCGCGGCAACGCCGAGGCCCTGATCCTGATCGGTCAGCTCGCCGAGCAGATGAGCACGGTCGGCGGCAGCATGGCGCGGCTCGCGAGCGTGATCCGGCCGATGATCAACGGCGAGCGCGACCCCGACCGCCTGCGCAAGGGCATGGACGCCAGTACCGAGCGGCTGATGCTCGACATCCTCGCCGAGCTCGGCCGGCTCGAGGTCCATTGATCCCGCGTCCGACGCCGCGCGAGCCCCTCAGTACCAGAGCCCGGTGATCCGCCGGCGCGGCGCGGCGGGACGCGCGGCGCCGAGCAAGGCGAGAAGGTCGTCGTTCGAGATCCCCGGAAAGGCCCCAAGCACCGGCTCCGTCGACTCCTCCACCGCCAGCTCCCCCAAGCGGCGCACGCGCTCCTCGGTCGGCGGGTGGGTGCGCAGCAGCGAGGGCTCGGGGATGCGCGGCCCCGGCATCACCAGCCGCTCCCAAAGCCCGGACTGCACCCGCTCGAGCTTCTGGAGGGCCGAGGCCAGACCCAGCGGGTCGCCCGAGAGCTCGGCCGCGCTGCGATCCGCCTCGTACTCGCGATTGCGCGACAGGGCGAGCTGCACCAGGGCGCTCAGCGTCGGCGCGGAGACCAGCACCAGGATCGGCACCCAGGGGATCGGCGCATCCGTCAGCACCCAGAGGGGCAGGCTGACCAAGAGCAAGACCTGTCCCATCAGGCTCAGCGTCCCGGTGATTCGGCTCACCAGGTCGGCAAAACCCATCACCCGCGTGTCCCCATTGGCGATGTGGCTCACCTCGTGGGCCAGCACCCCGGTCAGCTCGCGCATCCTGAGCCCGCGAAGCATCCCGTCGGAGACCGCGATCGCGGCGTCGCCCCCCACCCCCGTGGTGAAGGCGTTCATCACGCGCGTCGGCAGGTAGTAGAGCACCGGCACCCGCGGCAGCCCCGCGCGGCGGGCGAGCTCCGCGACCACGGCATACAGGCGCGGCGCCTGCTCGTAGGCCAGCGGCCGCGCCCGGTAAAGCGCCATTGCCAGCCGCGGCGAGGCCGCCGGGTTGGCGAGCGACAGGATCACCACCACCCCCAGCGAAAACCACGCCAGAACACCCCCGCCAATCATCCAGGCCAGATAGACGAGGAGCAGCGCAAGCAGCCCCATGAGTGCGGCGCTTTGGAGCCGGTTGCGGAGCTTGTGCGAGAGCAAACGGATATCGTCCATGCTCGGGAAATGGGGCCGCGGCCGGCGGCAAATCAAACCGGGATGCGGCTTTGACCTGGGTCCAATCCCGCCGCGACCAGCCGCGCCACATCCCCGTCCCGCGGGAGCCACCTTGGTTGTTTCACGTGCCCGAACGCGCCCGATCAGGCAAGACCGGAGTGGTTGTGAGGGCCATCATGTCGAGCCCATCAGCGCCTGACAACGGGCCAGACCCGTTGAGTCTGAGTCCCGCCACTATCCCTCGGCCGACCTGATCAGCCGAACATCACGTCCTCGTAAAGATCTGCGACGCGGAATCGAATGTCGATCCCACCGCAAGCAAAGGCGAGCTCGCCCTCCTCCATGACGTCGTAGCGCCAGCCCCCTTTGGCGTCCCGCCGATAGACCTCGACGAGGCGGCGGTCCTGGGACAGCAGCAAGTAGTGGTCCAGGGACTCGAGCGCTCGGTAGGCGAGAAGCTTTTCGCGGCGGTCGATTACCTCGGTAGATGGCGACAGCACCTCTGCAATCAGGCAGGGGGCGGCCTTAGAGAGGGCCTCGCGGTCGGAAGGCTCGCAGGTCAAGAGCACGTCGGGGTAGTAGAAGGCGTCGTGCGCCGCTACCCGAACCTTCATGTCGCTGATGAAGACCGCACAGGGGGTGCCGCGGGTGGCCGCGCGCAGGTGGAAAAACAGGTTACCGGCGATACGGTTATGGGCCTCACCCGCACCGGCCATGGCGTAAACCCGGCCGGCGACATACTCGTGGCGGATAGGGCTCGCCTGCTCCCCACGGAGATACTCGTCGACGCTCAGGGCGAGCATCTGGGCAGTCAGGGTCATCTCTGGTCCTCCATGGTGTGAGGTCCCGCCAAGCATAGCGCGACCGCCCACAAAGGTTCAGGGCTCGCACTGCCCGTCTTTCTCTTTTCTCTTTGGTGATTAGCCAGAAACCTCAGCCATTCGCAACTGCTTCTCGGTCAGGGGTGTGGTGTGCACACAAGCCGTGATCAGGCGCGGGACCATCGCCGCCAT
>JALOTB010000119.1 GCA_025458165.1 Chromatiaceae bacterium
TCGCCGTAGACGAAGTCTTCACGCCCCTGCGAGGACCCGGTGCTCAGGATGCGCTCGAAGACGCACTCCGCCGCGCTGCCCGACGGGTCGCAGAAAATCTCCGAGAGTGACTGACCGACGGTCTCCCCGGACCCCGCGAAGAACAGCTCGCGCGCCCGGGCATTGCAGGCCAGGAGCCGCCGTGCGCCGTCGACGACGACGATCGCCGCCCCGGCGGAGTCGAAGATCGCGCGCAGCTCGTCGCGGGCATGGGTCCGGTCCTGGCTGGTTTCTCGCAGGTGCTCCAGGACCTGCGAGAAGGACTCGCCGATGATCCCGATCGGGTCGAGCGCGATCAGGGTCTCGTCGTCCAGCTCCTCCGGGCGCAGCGGAAGGGTCCCCATCACCGAGAGGAGCTGATCGACCTTGCGGCGGATGTAGTGAATCGCGCCTTGCTCGCGCGAGCGCAGCCGCTCGGCCTCGGCCTGGAGCTGCTGTAGCTCGCCGATCAGCAGGCGAGCGACCAGCGGGGCGGGACCACCGGTCGGATCGGTATGACCCGCGGTGTCCACCTGCCGGGGCGACAGGGCCTGGCTGCTCGTCATGCGGTCGCCTCCGCCGTCATGGCTTGAGCGGGCGCTGGATCAGAATGAGGTAGTGGCCTTCGGCCTTGTCGACGGTCACGTCGTAGCCCATGTTCCCAACGGCCTCAGGGATGGTGGCGGTCGCCTCACGGCTGTCGGTGCGGACCTGCAGCGCGGTCTCGCCACACTTGAGGTCGGCCTGGTATCGGTTGACCTCGCGCAGCGTGGTCAGCAGACAAGACGGACAGATCTGTCCGCGAATGTCGATCTCAATGAGCGGTGCCGAGCGGTTCGACATCATCTACGCAACCCTTGTTCAAAGGCGCTCTCGGTGGGGCGTCCCGGGGCTCGTCACGGGCGCAACACCAGGCGCGTCAGTAGCCGGGTCCCGATCCAAGCCCCCGGCAGCAGCCCGAGTACGAACAGCAGGCTCGGCGCGGCGAGGATCGGTAGCCCGCCGAGCAGATGCCACAGATTGCAGGCCGGTGCCATCCGCGCCGCCAGCCCCATGAGCAGCCCGCCGACGAGCGCCGACAGACACTGGCGGAGCGGCACCCTCAGATAGATGCGAAACTCGTGCAGCAGCAGCGCCGAAATGGTGGCGCCGAGCACGATCCCCAGGATCAGCGGGAGCTGGATCGCGGCGATCCCGTCGAGCCCCGGACCCGGGCCGCCGCTCACCCGTAGGTCGCCGATCGGCGGCTGATAGTCGAGCGATTGGGTTTGGAAGTAGGCCAGATCGGCGAAGTGCCCGGGGATCAGGGTGGCCTCCGCGGCTGCCCCGAGCTTGGCGTAGCTGGTCGTGACCCCGAGCGGCATCCCGATCAGCAGGTAGGAGATCAGCCCGATCAGCGCGAGCGCCAGGGCCGCCTTCCAGGGCTGCAGGTAGCCCTCGGCCGCCGCCTCTCGCCGCCAGCCGTCCTGGCGGTACCAGCGCAGCAGCAGGAGTCCGCCGCCGAGCACGAGCACCGCCAGCAGAGGGGTCGGACTCCAGCCGAGGATCTCCGGTAGGGTGACCTTGCCCGGGAACAGGGTCGTCGCAGTCGCCAACGCGCTCCACCAAGGATGAATCTCCGCATAGAGGGTGCTGCCTGCGATGAGCCCGACCAACGCGAGCAACGCGAGCAGGCTGCCAGCCCCGAGCTTGTACAGGGTGCCCACCACGCAGCCGCCCGCCAGTACCATCCCCGCGCCGAACACCAGGCCGCCGATCGGGCTCGCGAGCGACGGCGAGCCGAGTAGCGGAAAGGGGTAGGGCGTGAGCAAGCCGAGCAGCCGCGCGGACTCGAACAGCACCATGCTGGCCACCACGGCCAGCACCAGCATCCGCAGCATCCGGGTGCGGCGAACCAGGAACAGATCGCGGAACATCCCGGCCATGCAGAAATCGGAGCGGTGCATGACATAGCCCGCGGCCAAGCCGAGCACCAGCGACGCCGGTACGATGACGAGATAGGGATGGTCGATCATGGCGCGCCCTGACCCGTTGCGAAACGATCGTCCATCCCAGCGTGGTCGGTCGTGACCGGCGTCACAGGTCTCGCAAGCGGCGGCGCGAGGGAAGCGCGGTCAGGACGCCAAGGTACTCGGATCGCGCACCTCGCCCAGACGCTCCCCCATCCGCAGCCGTGTGCCGGGCCCGAGCCGCGCGTCCCATGCGACCTGCCCGGGCGGGAAGAGCAGGATCACGGTCGAGCCCATGTTGAAGCGCCCGAGCTCGGCGCCCCGGTCGAGGTGTACCGCGTCCGCGTTGTAGCGGACGGCCGGCAGCGGGCCGCGGCGGGGGGTGATCTCCCCGGCCCAAACGGTCTCGATTCCGCCGACGAAGATCGCCCCGACGAGGATCACCGCCATTGGCCCGGCCGGCCCGTCGAACACGCGAAGAGCCGCGGCACCGCGCTGGTCGTTACGGGGTTGACGCTGAAGAGCCGTCCCGGGACGTGGACCATCTCGCGCAGGCGGCCGGCGAGTGGCATGTGCACCCGGTGGTAGTCGCGCGGCGAGAGGTAGATGGTCGCGAAGCAGCCGCCCTGGAAGGGTGCCGCACGCCCGGCGTCGCCGCCGAGCAGGTCGAGGAGCGCGTACTCGTGCCCCTTGGCCTGGAAGATCCGCCCATCACCGATGGCCCCGAGCTGGCTCAGCACCCCGTCGGCCGGCGAGACGACTGTACCCTCGGGCCCGGCGATGGGCCGCGCGCCGGGGCGCAGCTCCCGGGTGAAGAAGGCATTGAAGTGGGGGTAGGCCGAGGGGTCGGGGTCCCGGGCCTCGCCCAGGTCGACCCGGAAATGACGCGCGAAGACGCGGATCAACCCGTCCTTGAGCGGGCGCCAGTGCACACGAGTGAGCGCATAGACGGGGCGTGCGAGCAGATGCTGCGGGAGCAGGTACTGCAGGCCGACGTAAAGGCGGTGATACCAGCGCAGCGGGGTCTCAGTCATCGGCGGGCTCGGGGAGGGCATCGGGCCGGGTGGCGAGCGTGCGCAGATCCGCTGCGATGGCCTCTGGCGACTGGCTCGGCAGGTAGAGGGCGACCAAGCGCCCGCGCGGGTCGATCTGGTAGATCGGCGCGCCCTCACGGGGCTCGCCAGCGGGCTCGTCCAGTGGTTCGCCGAGGCCGACGCGCAGCGGCTCGATCGCCTCGGGCTCGCCAGAGAGGATGCGCAGCGCGCGCGAGAGGCGCGCGAAGTCGCGGGTGAGCTCCGAGGGCTCGCCGCGGGCGGCCAGGACGAGCTGGAGCTTGGGTGCCAGGTCGCGCTCGTCGGCAACGGCGTTGTGCACGGCAAGCAGGCGCGACACCGTGAGGTGCCCGCGTGCCTGCGCCAGGTCGCCGAAGGCGAGCAGGGTCCAGCGTCCCTCCAGTTCCTCGGCGGTGAAGGGCGCCCCGTTCGAGTCCTTGAGCTCGAAGGGCGGCAGCGCCGGCGCCGGGCGTACCAGCACGCCTTCAATCTTGGGCGGGTTGAGCACGCCGTACTGGTAGCGGTTGCCCCAGTAGTAGGCGACCACGAAGAGCCCGGCCGCGGCGGCGAACATGATGAGGCGGGCGAGGGGTCCGCGCGGGCTGCGTAGGAGCATCGCGTGCGTGCCCTAAGGGAGCAGGGCCGCGTGGGTGCTGGAGACCGCGGCGCCGGTATCTGCGCTCACACCCAGGTCGTTGAGCACCGCCCCCAGGGCGCCGACGCAGAGCAGCACGTTCTCCGCCCGTGCGCTGTAGCCCATCAGCCCGATGCGCCAGACCTTGCCGGCGAGCGCGCCGAGCCCGGCGCCGATCTCCAGGCTGTACTCGGCGAGCAGGCGCGCCCGCACCAGGGCCTCGTCCACCCCGGCGGGGACCGAAACCGCGTTGAGCTGGGGCAGGCGCTCGGCCTCGGGGACGATCAGCTCCAGCCCCAGCGCCTCCAGCCCGGCGCGCAGCGCCAGGTGGTGCCTGCGGTGGCGTGCCCAGGCATTCTCGATCCCCTCCTCGCGCAGCATCACCAGGGCCTCGTGCAGGGCGTAGAGGGCGTTGACCGGGGCGGTGTGATGGTAGGTGCGTTTGTGCTCGCCACCCCAGTAGCCCATGACCAGATTGAGGTCCATGAACCAGCTCTGCACCCGGGTCGCGCGGCCCTGTATCTTCTCCAGGGCCCGCTCGTTGAGGCTCAAGGGCGCGAGCCCCGGGGTGCAGGACAGGCACTTCTGGGAACCGGCGTAGACCGCGTCCACCCCCCAGGCGTCCACCTCCAGCGGGCAGCCGCCGAGCGCCGTGACGGCGTCGACGATGGTCAGGCACTCGTGCCGGTGGGCGATCTCGACCAGGGTCTTCGCATCCGAGCAGGCACCCGTCGAGGTCTCGGCGTGGACGAAGGCGACGATCCGCGCCTCGGGGTTTGCCTTGAGCGCATCCTCCAGCCTGCCCGGATCGACCGCACGGCCCCAGGGCTCATTGACCAGGATCGGCACCCCGCCGCAGCGCTCGACGTTTTCCTTCATGCGCTGGCCGAACACCCCGTTGATGCACACGACGACCTGGTCGCCGGGCTCCACCAGGTTGACGAAGCAGGTCTCCATCCCCGCCGAGCCGGGCGCCGAGACCGGCATGGTCAGCCGGTTCTCGGTGCGGAAGGCGTAGCGCAGCAGGTCCTTGAGCTCCTCCATCATGGCGACGAACTGCGGGTCCAGGTGTCCGATGGTGGGCCGCGCGAGCGCGGCCAGGACACGGGGGTGGACATCCGCGGGGCCAGGCCCCATCAAAGTGCGTACGTTGGGATGGAATGAGCCGATGGACATGGCGAATCTGTTCGTTCCGTCAGTGGGTTAAATGAACCTACGAGGCGGGCGGCCAGTATAGGCGGGGGGCCGCATGCCCTCAAGGCGGGTACCAAGGCCCCGCCATTGAACCGAGACCGAGGTCCCCATGGGCGAGAAGATCGAAAAGACCGATGCCGAGTGGCGCGCGGAGCTGAGCCCCGAGCAGTATCACGTCTGCCGCGAGAAGGGGACCGAGCGCCCCTTTGCGGGGGCCTATTACGCGAACAAGGAGCCGGGCGTCTACCGCTGCGCCTGCTGCTCGGCCGAGCTGTTCGGCTCGGACACCAAGTTCGACTCCGGCACCGGCTGGCCGAGCTTCTGGCAGCCCGCCGACGAGCAGGCCGTCGCGACCGAGGAGGACCGGGCCTACGGCATGGTCCGCACCGAGGTCCACTGCCGCCGCTGCGGGGCGCACCTCGGGCACGTCTTCCCCGACGGGCCGCGCCCCACCGGGCTGCGCTACTGCATCAACTCGGTCTCGCTCGCGTTCGAGCCGGAGCCCGGCCGCGAGGAGTGACCGGCACCCGCAGGCGCACTCAGTGCCGGCCGCGCCGGTGCCGGAAGGCCGGCTCCTCGATCGAGTCGACCCGGAACCCCCAGACGCCAACCCCCTGCTGCTGGGCGATGCGCTCCAGGGCGTGGTACTCGAACGGCGCCTCGGGGCGCGCAAGGGCCCAGCCCCGCTCGATCAGGTAGGTGGCTAGGTCCTCGCCGGGATCGAAGCGCGTGCGGTCGACGTAGCAGACCGCGCTGAGACTCCCGTCGGCGTGCTCCAGCTCCGGCTCGCAGTGAATAAAGCCGCGGACCTTGAAGTCCAGCGCCAGCACCGCGCGGTCGTCGCAGCGCACCGGGTCCATCCAGGCGCGGCACTGCCGCTCGGTGGCCGGAATGTAGATCCCGTAGAGGTGAACCACCTGATTGCGGATCAGGAGCGACCCGTCGGAGCGCACGATGGCATGCCCAACCAGCTCGCGCGCCGCCGCATCGACGGCGATCAGGGCCAGAAGGACCAGGGGGATCAGTCTCGTCATGGCATCTCCGGTTTGTGGCCCCGCGCGGGCAACGGAAACAACGGCACCCGCGGCGCCGCACCCACTCTGGCCATTCTAGCCCCGTCGTCCGATCGAGTCGGTAGGTGGCGACTGAGCACAGCTTCCCCTGGCCGTCATTCCGCCATTCCCTGCCGGCATGACGGCCTTGATCAAGCTCAGCGCTCCAACCCCGTCGTCCCGGCAGGGACTGCCGGGACCCAGACGCCAGGGAGGGCAAGCCCGCAAACCGCTCCAACCCGGTCAGGAAAACCTCAGCGCACAAACGCGCAATCTCGGCCAGACCACTCACCACCCGCGCTCACCCAACCCCGCCGACCGACCCGCTCCGGGGATATCCGGGAACCCCCAGTCGGACTAAAGTGCACGGCACCGACAACGAGAGAGCGACTCCGTGCACTCGACGATCGCCAACCCTCGCGTGCCGAGCACCCTCCGCGGCGCGCGCGGGGACCCCAACGCCTGCCGTACCGCGGGCGAAGTGCCCCTGAAGCGCTCATGAAGGTCTACCTAGTTGGCGGTGCCGTGCGCGACCGGCTCCTCGGGCGGCCGGTGAAGGAGCGCGACTACGTGGTGGTGGGCTCCACGGCCGAGGAGCTACTCGCCCTCGGCTATCTGCCGGTCGGCAAGGATTTCCCGGTGTTTCTCCACCCCGACACCAAGGAGGAGCACGCACTCGCGCGCACCGAGCGCAAGAGCGCCCCCGGCTACCGTGGCTTCATCGTCCATGCCGACCCCCGCGTCACCCTGGAGGAAGACCTGCGCCGTCGCGACCTCACCATCAACGCCCTGGCCGAGGACCAGGACGGCCGGCTGATCGACTACTACGGCGGCCGGCGCGACCTCGACGACCGCCTGCTGCGCCACGTCTCGCTCGCCTTCGCCGAGGACCCGGTGCGCATCCTGCGCACCGCCCGGTTTGCCGCCCGCTATGCCGACCTGGGCTTTCGGGTTGCGGACGAGACCCTGGACCTGATGCGCACCATGGTCTCGGCGGGCGAGGTCGATGCCCTGGTCCCCGAGCGCGTCTGGCAGGAGCTCGCCAAGGCCCTGTCTGAGCCGCGCCCCTCGCGCTTCTTCGAGGTCCTGCGCGACTGCGGGGCCCTGGTCCGCCTATTCCCCGAGGTCGACCGCCTGTTCGGCATCCCCCAGCCCGCCAAGTGGCACCCGGAGATCGACACCGGCGTGCACACCTTGATGGTCGTCGACATGGCCGCGCGCCTCAGCGCCGACCCGGCCGTGGTGTTCGCCGCGCTCACCCACGACCTCGGCAAGGGCACCACCCCGACGGAGATCCTGCCCAGCCACCGCGGCCACGAGGAGCGCAGCGTCGGTCTGATCGACCAGCTCTGCGCGCGGCTTAAGGCGCCGGCGCGCTTCCGCGAGCTCGCCGTCATCACGGCCCGCTACCACGGTCTGATCCACAAGGTCGACGAGCTCCGACCCGGCACCCTCCTCGACCTCATCGAGGGCGCCGATGGTCTGCGCCGCCCCGAGCGCTTCGAGCAGATGCTCGTCGCCTGCGAGGCCGACTACCGCGGCCGCGCCGGCTACGCGGAGCGCGACTACCCCCAGGGTGCGCAGCTCCGCCGACTGCTCGCCGCCGTGCGTGAGATCGATGTCGGCGCCATTGCCCGCACCGAGCCCAACCCCGTCCAGATCCCAGCGCGCATCCGCGCGGCCCGCCTGCGCGCCCTCACCGCCGCGATCCACCCGCCACGCCCGTCACCGTAGATCGGGCTTCAGCCCGACCGCCGCTGCTGGTCCCACGCTCTGCGTGGGAATGCGGTCTTGGCCGCTCCGCGGCCCGTCCTCGCAGTACGCGCGAGCCTCTGCCCCTGCTCCCATTACGCCGGAGCCTGAGGGACCCAGGCCCAAGGATCAGGGGATCTGTCCTTGCCCGCGCATACCGGATAGGCATACTAAACGACCATGGATTTGGACTACGACCCTGCCAAGCGTGCGGCGAACCTGCGCAAGCACGGCGTTGACCTAGAGGACGCAAGGCCCGTGCTCTTCGATCCGCGCGCGCTGGTGCACGAGGACAGCGACGCCGAAGGGGAACAGCGTTTCGTTGCCGTCGGTTTGGATGCCGTGGGGCGTTTGTTGACGGTGGTTTACACCTATCGTCCGCCGGACAGCATTCGGCTGATCTCAGCCCGTCCGGCGACGGCGAAGGAGCGGAAAGCCTATGAAAACTGAATATGATCTGAAGGGTGCGCGGCGGGCGACCGAGGTCGATCACCTCAACCGTCTGCGTGGCGGCAAGAGCCGAATCACGATCATCTTGGACGACGACCTCCTGGAGTCCTTCCGGCGGCGTGCGGACGAGCGCGGGATTGGTTACCAGACACTGATCAACCTTGCCCTCCGGGAGTATCTGGGCCAGCGACCCGTCGACGAGGAGACCTTGCGCCGGGTCCTGCGCGAGGAGCTGCATCCTGCCGCGTGATTGAATCGGGCCGAAGCCCGGTAGACCTTCTGACCTCGGCCCCGCTGTCGGGCTAAAGCCCGACAGCGGCGGTTGCGTTATCCGCGAGGTCATTGTCGGCCTGAAGCCCGTCCTCTACCCTGTCCGCCACCCCAATCGCTTCCCGTCGGACTTCAGTCCGACCACTCGCCGTCATCACCGCCCGCTACCATGGGCTGATCCACAAGGTCGACGAGCTGCGCCCCGGCACGCTCCTCGACCTCATCGAGGGCGCCGACGGCCTGCGCCGCCCGGAGCGCTTCGAGCAGATGCTACCCCCAAGGCGCGCAGCTCCGCCGCCTGCTCGCCGCCGTGCGTGAGATCGATGTCGGCGCCATTGCCCGCACCGAGCCCGATCCCGCCCACATTCCCGCCCGCATCCGCGAGGCGCGCCTGCGCGCCATCTCCGCCGCGATCCAGCGGCCACGCTCGTCAGGGAAGGTCGAACCTCGGTCCGACCACTCGTGCGCATCAGACGCGACCGGTGGCGGGGCCCCGATCCCCGGCCACCGGCCAGCGCGAATTGCCTGAATTGCGAACCAGGTCCCATTACGGCCCCGAACGAACAACCATCATTTCCCCCAGACGGTGCAGGTTCGGTGGTTCGTCCATTCAACCGTCGCTGGTAAACGACAGAGAGCGATCATTCCAGCTCTCTGATAAATCGAACGTTCAGGACGAACGGTTTGAATAAGCAGACAAGCGGTAGTCATTCACGAGTAGCAGGCGTCATGTCGCGTCTTTCCTTCATCGCAAAGCCCGGTGACCTCGCCCAGACGCGGCACTTTGCGCCCATCCGAATGCCACTTGGACCGCTGTTTGCATATGCCAACTCAAGCCCGCCCTGGGGCATCCGAAAGGTGACCTGTTGCCGCGCAACAATCGACAGCGGTCGTTTTCAGCCGACGCGAGCGCTCAGGCCGCTCCGCGGCGACACCGTCGATCGCGCGACCGACTCCGCCGCCGCGCCGGACGGCGCAACACCTCAAGTCCAGACACCCAGAATCGTATGAACCGACCTCGCCAGAACCGCGCCCAGTTAGTACCTCGTCGGCGCATCGGCCGCGCCCGTGGTTTTACCTTGGTTGAGCTGATGATCACGGTGGCCATTGCCGCGATCCTGCTGACGCTGGGGATGCCCAGCTATCAGAGCATTGTCGCAAACAACCGCCTTGCCACCGCCTCAAATGATTTGCTGATGGGATTAACCGCGGCGAAGACGGAGGCGATACGACAGAACGCCTCGATTCGCTTCTGTCTCGATCCCGAAGCCCTAACCTGGCGGGTCATGACGACGGCGAGCATCGACCTGCGCGTTGGCACGCTGCCGGCGAATCTGACCGCGGCGCACGCGAACTTAGACACGACCGCCGTCGACGATCACGCCTGCGTGCGCTTTAGGCCTAACGGTTTGTCCTACGGCACGGGGAACGCGCTGATGACCAATGGCAGCATTACCCTGACGACCCAGGGTAAGAATCGGGCGGTTAACGTGAGGACGGGGGCGTTCGATGTCGCGGGCAGTTGAGCGAGGGTTCGCCCGGACTCGACGGGCGCGGGTGTCCGGGTTCAGCCTCGTCGAGGCCTTGGTTGCGGTCCTCGTGCTCGCCGTCGGGTTGCTCGGGGTCGCAGCGCTTCAGATGAATACACTGAGGAACAACCAAGGCAGCCTGCAACGAACTCAGGCTGTGACGCTGATCTATTTCATGTTCGATACCATGCGCGCCAATCGTGCCGACGCGGAGGACGGGCATTACGACATCGGCAAGACCTGTACCGTCCCGGCAGCGGGGACTTCATTGGTCTCCCAGGATCGTCACTTCTGGCTGCAGGCGCTCAAAGACAACATCGGAGACCTAGCGACGACCTGCGGCCAGATCAGTTGTCCTGCGGGCGCCGCGACCTGCACGGTGGGCGTCTTCTGGAAGGACAATCGCGACGCGTCCGGCCCCGAAGAGCACTTCGAGGTGTCGACTCGACTATGAACAGGCAATCGACAGCGCCGCGCGCATTCAGCGCTGGCTTCAGTCTGGTTGAGCTGATGATTGCGATGACGCTCGGGCTCTTCATCGTGCTCGCTGTCGTCAACGTGTTTCTGGCACAACGTCAGGCTTATCGCACCAACGAGGATCTGGCGCAGATGCAGAACAGCGCCCGAGCCGCTTTCGAGCTGCTCGCGCGCGAGGTTCGGGAGGGCGGGGTCAACCTCTGTGGGGCGCAATCGGTTGGCAATGTGCTCGCAAGCACCTCGCCTTGGTACGACTGGGCCGAAGGCGGCCTACGAGGCTATGACAACGACGTAGCGATGCCGGTTGGGACGGTGGCGACGGGAACGGCGACGGGCGAGCGGGTCGACGGTACCGACGCCATCATCATTCGCTCGGGGTCGCTGTCAAACGGAGCGGTGATCGCCGCCCACGCGGCGAGCGCGGATCCGATCACAGTCAACACGAACAGCCATGGCTTCGCTCCGGGCGATGTCCTCATCGCCTGTGACTATCGGCGGGCGGTGGTCTTCCAGGCGACCTCGGCCTCGTCCGCGGGCCCGGATATCGGACACGCCGCGAACGTCGGGACCCCTGGGAATTGCGACGGTGCCCTTGCGCCGCTGGATTGCGGTTCCGGAGGACACGCCTTCGGTGCCAATGGGTTCGTTGCGCCGTTCTCCGTCACGGCTTGGTATATCGGGAACAACGGGCGAGGCGGGCGCTCGCTTTTCCGCATGGAGCCCGGCGGCGCTGCGCAAGAGATCGCGGCGGGGGTCTGGGATATGCAGCTTCAATACCTCCGTCGTCCCGGGGAGAGTCCCGTTCCTGGTCCCGACGGGTCGTTCTATGTTGACGGACCCGACGTCGACGCGTCCGATTGGACCTCGGGTACGACAGTCGTCGCCGTCCGGGTGATCCTGGATCTTCGATCCAACGAGGCGGTTGGCACGGACGCGCAGCCTCTCGAGCGCCAGCTCATCTTCGTCGTCAACCGACGCGGTTTCAAGGAGATCCAGTTATGAGCCCGTCTGCCGCTCGACAGACCCAAGCCGGGGCGGCCCTCGTCGTCGCCCTGATCCTGCTCGTCGTGATGACGCTCCTGGGGCTCTCGAGCGTCCGCACAGTATCGACCGGCGAGCGCATGACCGCGAATACCTTCGATCGGGGGCTTGCGTTTCAAGCCACTGAGGCCGCCCTCCGCCTCGGTGAGAGCGTCGCTCAGGTCCAAGCCGACGCGGTGCCCCCCAACAAGGACTTCAACGCCCTCGGAGTTCATGCCGACGTGGACAGCAGTTGCTCGGCCTCCCCCTGTGTCGACGGCCTCTGCTCGCAGCCCGATAAGGATTGCCCCGAGCGCTGGCGGAACAGCGGCTTCGCGGGATGGAAGGACGCGGCTGGGCTCGGCCTGACGTCGTTGGCGACGACGCCGCAGTACATCGTGGAGTTCCTCGGTGGCGACTTCCCCTGCGACCCCGAGAACCCGGACCCGGCCACGGGGGGAGCCCAGGACTGCAACCGGTACCGGGTGACCGCTCGAAGTCGCGGTGCGGGCTCCGACCGCTCGCTCGTCATCCTGCAATCCATTTACGCAACCGACTGAGGGACCGAAGATGAGTCCGCTTTCTGGTAACGTTGTTCGTCCGTATGGGCCGGTGGATCGTCTGACGAAGTGGCTCGGTCTTGCAATCCTCCTCGGTGCCGGGGTGGCGCATGGGGCACCCGCCATTCCGGAGCACCCGCTGATTACCACCCAGTCCGCGATCCCGCTCAGCATGCTGGTGGTGGGGCGCGACCACACCCTTTTCTACGAGGCCTACAACGACGCGAGTGACATCGACGGTGACGGCGTCATCGACATCCGCTTCAACCCGGAGATTATCTACTTCGGGTTGTTCGACTCCGGCCTGTGCTACACGCATAGCGGGGGCAGCGCGAATACGGGCCAGTTTGACCCGAGTGGAGCTGCCGGTGACCTCGGGACCTGCGGCGGGGGCTGGTCCGGCAACTGGCTCAACTATGCCACCACGAGCCGGATCGACGCCCTGCGTAAGGTCTTCTATGGCGGACACCGCGACGTCGATTCAGAGACCGAGACGGTCTTGCGGCGAGCTTACATACCCCAGGATGCCCATTCCTGGGCCAAGGAGTACACCAGCATCGCTGTCGATGGCTACGACATCCGCCAGTACACGCCTTTGCCGCTCCCGAACGCCAATCGACGCCATTTCTTCGGCAGTCTCACCGCCACGGCTGGGGTGAACTGCGGGACCATCGGTACGTGCAGCGACCTTCCTCCGCTTCTTCGTGTCGTGCGAAACAGCAACAGGCGGGTGTGGAACTGGGCGTCGACCGAGCGTCCCGTGCTCCGCCCAGACGACCATGGCGGGGCCTCGCGAAGCGACTACACGGTTCGGGTTCAGGTGTGCACCGAGGACTATCCCAGCGGTTGCAAGCGCTACCCGAATGGCGCCCTGAAGCCGGTCGGGCTCCTGCACGACTACGGGGAGAGTGGGTCCATGCTCTTTGGGCTCCTGACCGGTAGCTACAACAGGAACATGTCCGGCGGTGTGCTGCGTAAGGTGGTGTCCTCGTTCCAGGAGGAGGTCGACGCCGACACCGGTCGGTTTACCGCCGACGCTACGCTGGTGAACGCGTTAAACAGCTTGCGCATCCGGGACTTCAACAACAATCGTACCGATAACGCCTACCGGAGCGGTTGGGTCGTCTCCCGTCGCATGAACCAGGGGGAGTTCGTGGATTGGGGCAACCCAATCGGTGAGATGATGTATGAGGCCCTACGCTACTATTCTGGGGCGTCGGCCGCGACCGGGGCCTATGCCACGTCGGGGAGCTATGACGGCCAGATCGGCCTCCCGGTGGCGACCTGGGATGACCCCTATGGGCCGACCAGTGTCGCGAAGGCGTCTTGGTGCGCCCGTCCCAACATGCTAGTGGTCTCGGGCATCAACCCGTCTTTCGACTCCGATCAGCTTCCCGGTAGCGCCTTTGGCGCCTTCGCGGGTGACCTCCCTGGGCTCAACGTGGCAGCACTCGGACAAACGATCGCCGACGGCGAGTCCGCGGTGAAGGGCCTGCGCTTCATCGGCCAGGCGGCCGATCTTTACGACGGCGCCCCCACGGCGAAGACCGTGACGTCCCTCGGCAACATCCGCGGCCTGGCACCCGAGGAGCCCACCAAGGAGGGCAGCTACTACTCGGCCTCTGTCGCGCATTTCGGCCGGGTCAACGATCTCCGGCCCGACCTCGAAGGGCGCCAAACGGTGGATACCTATTCCGTCGTTTTGAGCTCCCCGCTCCCCCGAATCGAGGCCCCCACCAGGTCGGGTCGCACCATCACCCTGGTCCCCTTCGCGAAGTCGGTCGGTGGCTGGGACGGGCTGTCTAACGCCAAGGGGGCCTTCCAACCGACGAACCAGATCGTCGACTTTTATGTCGATACCATCGCGAATTCGTCGGGACCGTCCGGGCCGGATTACGACGCCTCCGTGAATGGTGGACGCTACTTCGCCCGCTTCCGAATCAACTTCGAGGACGTGGAGCAAGGGGCGGACCACGACATGGATGCGATCGTGGTCTACGAGATCGCCGCGCTGGACAATGGGACTCTCCGCGTCACGCTCACGCCCGAGTACCAGGCGGGCTCCATCCAGCACAGCATGGGCTATGTCATTTCCGGGAGCACCGCCGACGGTGTGTACTTGGTCGTCCAGGACGAGAACGTCGACCGTCCCTATTATCTCAACGTCCCGCCGGGTATGGCGCCCGGGGCCTGCGATGTGGCGAGTCCACCGGCCGCATGCCGTAAGCTCCCGTATATCGGGGGGACTGGTGTTCTGGCCCGCAGCGAGCGGTTTTTCAGCCCCGGCGCATCGGCGGCAACGCTGCTTAAGGATCCCCTCTGGTACGCCTCCAAATGGGGCGGCTTCTTAGACCACAACAAGAACAACAAACCGGATATCGCAAGTGAGTGGGACGCCGATGGCGACGGGGTGCCCGACACCTACTTCCTGGTCCAAAACCCCTTGCGGCTGCGCGAGTCGTTGGAGCGGAGCTTTGACACCATCGTCGAGCGGAGCGCGAGCGCCGGCAACATCACATCAAACGGCCAACAGATCGACGGTGGCAGCAAGGTCTACCAGACGCAGTTTAATAGTGCGACCTGGGACGGCGAGCTCTTCGCGTTCCCTGTCACGAGCTCCGGCGTCGACGAAACGCCGTCCTGGAAGGCGTCGGAGCATATCCCCACGGAGCCCCTGAGAAACATCTACACCTGGAAAGACGCGACGACCAAGGGGATCGCCTTCTCGTGGGACGCGCTGTCAGCGGACCAGCAAACGACGCTGGGGAGCGAAGCTGTCCTCAAGTACTTGCGCGGGGATCAGTCGAACGAGATGGAGTATTCGGGCACTCTTAGGAACCGAAAGAAGCTGCTTGGCGATTTCGTGCATTCCTCCCCGTATTTCGTCAAAGATACTGACACGGTCTATGTGGGCGGTAACGATGGCATGTTGCATGCGTTCTCGGGCTCATCGGGAGATGAGCTGTTCGGGTACATCCCCGGCCTGGTCTTCGACAAGCTCGCGGCGCTTGCTACCCCGACCTACACACACACCTTCTTCGTCGATGGTGACATTGCCGTCAGCTCGCGTACGCAGACCCCGGACAAGAACTACCTTGTCGCCTCGACGGGCCGCGGGGCAAAGGGGTTGTTCGGGCTTGATGCCACCACGCCCGCGGGTTTCGGCGCAAGTCAGGTTCTTTGGGAGTATGCCGGATCGGCGGACCCTGACTTTGGCTTTGTGCTCGGACGCCCGCAGATCGGTACACTAGAGACCGGACAGGTCGCGGTAGTCGTCGGAAATGGCCAGAATAGCGAGAACGGTCGAGCCGTGCTGTACGTGCTGAACCTCACTAACGGCGCGATCATCGGTAAGATCGATACGCTGGTGGGCGGCGATAACGGGCTGTCGACACCTACCCTCTGGGATGATGACGGCAACGGCAAGGTCGACACGGTCTACGCTGGAGATCTAAAAGGCAACGTCTGGCGGTTCGACCTCAGCGCTACGGCCCCGGGAAGTTGGGGATCGAGCTTTGTGTCAGATAGCAACCCCCAGCCCTTGTTCTCCGCCCTCGATCCAGCCGACAATCCGCAGCCGATCACGGCCCAGTTGACAGTCGCAAGAAACACCCGAACCAGCGACATCAACTATGGCAAGACCTTTGTGTTCTTCGGTACGGGAAGCTATGTGTACGCGACCGATCCGACCGACAAGCAGGTGCAGACCTGGTACGGACTCATCGATGAGGACAGTCAGATTGCTTCTCGCGCGGATCTCAAGGAGCGGACCTTTGTCGATTCTGGCACGGTTGCCGACTTTGCGGTGAGAGCCTTCGCCGAAGCGACTGCCGGCGACATGGCCGACAAGAAGGGGTGGTTCGTCGATCTGCAGTACCCAGCGGCGGATGGCGAACGGATGGTGACCCGATCGAACCTGTACCAGTTCTTGGAGCCGGTGCTCCTGGCCAGCAGCATTATTCCCGACCCCGATCCTTGTAAGTCCGGCGGGCAGGGCTATATCAACGTGATTGACCCGTATACCGGGGGACGTCTCGCCTATCCGCCGTTCGATCTCAATGACGATGGGAAGTTCGATGCGAACGACAAGCTCGATGATCAGGTCGTGGGCTCATTTGATCCGGCCATCGGAATGCCCGGGGAGGCGACCATCGTCGGCGACCGCCTCGTGGTTGGCGGCTCGACGGGAGAGATCGCGGACACCCGTATCAACCTCGGGGCCAAGAAGCTTGGTCGGCTCTCTTGGCGGGAGATCATCGAGGACTAGGTGATGCAGCATCAACGGGCCTTCACCTTGATCGAGCTGATGATCGTCGTGGCGATTGTCGGGATTCTGGCGGCCATCGCCTATCCGAGCTATCAGGAGCATATCCTGAAGACCCGGCGGGCCGCCGCCACCGGCTGCCTGGTTGAGTTAGCCCAGTTTATGGAGCGCTACTACACGACGACGATGACCTACACCGGGGCTGTACTGCCGAGCACGGCGTGCGGGACGGAGTTAGCCGGGTTCTACACCTTTGCATTTCCCGCCGCTGTCACGGCCTCGACCTTTACGATCGCGGCGACCCCGACCGGCGCCCAGACGGCTGATACCCGCTGCGGGACACTGGGTATCAACCAGCTTGGCGCTCGAACCGAGTCGGGAACGGGCACCGTGGCGGACTGTTGGTAGGGACAGATGACCTGACTTCGGGGAATTTATGTTGAGCCCAATTTCAGCACCAGGCGCAGATTCGTGCGCGGGAAGATCGTCTCGGTGGCGCTGAGCTCC
>JALOTB010000120.1 GCA_025458165.1 Chromatiaceae bacterium
CACGGCGCGGCCGGAGTACTCGGTGTACTTGACCAGCTGCAGCTTCTTGCCGTCGGTGTCCAGGTCGTACACCAGGTGGCCGATGACTTCGACTTCGCCGCCGTCGACGTAGAACTTGCGCGGCTCGGGCGGCGGTTCGTTGATGAGCACGCCGCCTGCATCCGGGCCGATCTGCTCGTCCGGCACCTCGTACTCCACCGGCTGGGCGTCGGGCGGTGTCTCGGGCTCTGTCTCCGTGACGCTGACCTCTTCGCCCGACTCGTCGACCGTCACTTCCTTGATCAGCGCGGGCTCACCATCGAAGTCTGGATCGGCAAAGTGGCGGGTGGCCGTGCCGGTGAAGTCGATGATGTTGAAGTACTCCTTGCCGTAGTCGACCTTCAGCCGCGTGCCGCGCCCGACGATTTGCTTGAACTCGGCGCGCGAGCCCACGACGCGGGCCAGCACCACGTTCTTGACCATCTCGGCATCGACGCCGGTGGTCAGCAGTTGGGAGGTGGTCAGGATGACGGGCGCCGGCTTGTCGACGTCCTGGAAATGCGCCAGATGGGTCAGGCCGATGGCGCCTTCGTCCGCCGTGACGCGGCAGACGTAGTCCGGATACTGCTTGACCAGATCGCTGTTGAGGTTGACCAGCTCCTGCCGCATCTCGGCGGCGTGTTCCTGGTCGACGCAGAAGACCAGCGTCTTGGCGAAGCGGTCGGTGCCTTTGAGGAAGTCGGTCAGGTGCCTGGCCATCGCCCGCGTACGGGCGCGCAGGGCCACGACACGCTCGAAGTCCTTGGTCTGGTATTCGTCGTCGGGCACCTCGCGGCCGTAGCGGTCCAACTCGTCCTTGCTCGGCCGCCAGCCTGCCGCGTCGACGGTGGTGATCACCCGATGCACGCGGTAGGGCGCGAGAAAGCCGTCCTCGATGCCCTGGCGCAGGCTGTAGGTGTAGACCGGGTTGCCGAAGTACTCGTAGCTGTCGCGCGACTCCTCGCGCAGCGGCGTCGCCGTCATGCCGAATTGCACTGCCGGGGCGAAATAGTCGAGCACGGCGCGCCAGGCGCTCTCGTCGCGGCTGGAGCCGCGGTGGCACTCGTCGATGATGATCAGGTCGAAGAAGTCAGCCCGGTACTGCCGAAAGACGTCGGTGCTGGCGGTGGACAGCGCCTGGTAGATGCCGAAGTACATGTCCCGGCTCTGGCTCACGTCGCCGCCAGCGATCTTGTGCCGGGCATCGCCGAAGGGCGCGAACATCTTGGCCATCGGGTCGTCCACCAGGATGTTGCGGTCGGCCAGGAACAGGATCTTCGGTCGGCGGTATTCGCCGGTGCGGTTCCATCGGCTGCTCCACAGCTTCCAGCAGATCTGGAACCCCACGCAGGTCTTGCCGGTGCCGGTGGCCAGGGTGGCGAGGATGCGCTTCTGCCCGAGCAGGATCGCCTCGATCACGCGGTGAATGGCGATCTGCTGGTAGTACCGCGGCACCTTGCCCGACACCAGGTTGAACGGCTCCAGCAGGTGTGACGCTGCCTCCTGGGGCAGATGCGCCGAGGCGGTCAGGCGGGCAAACAGCTCGTCCGGCGTGGCGTAGCGGTCGACCTCGCGCTCGGTGCCGGCGGTGTAGTCGATCTCGATGATGCGGTGGCCGTTGGTGGCGTAGGCGAACTTGAGTCCCAGGATCTCGGCGTACTCGCGCGCTTGCTGCACGCCAGTCTCGGCGGGCAGGCCGCTCTCCTTGGCTTCGACGACGGCCAGGGGGTAGTCCCGGCGGTAGTACAGCAGGTAATCGGCGCGCTTCTGCTTGCCACGACGCACCTTCCCGCCCGCGACTATGATGCGACCATTGGTGAAGCTGCGCTGTTCACCGATAGCGTGAGGTGCCGCGCCCCATCCCGCCTCAACGAGGCGGGGTGTGACGAACTCGCGGCAGGTGTCTGCTTCGGTGATCACGCCATCGCGCATTGCCTGCCCCTTCATCGTCGCACCCAGATCCAAGAGGATACTGAGCCCTGCAGCCGCCGCGAAGCGTCTGATCTTCTCTCGCCACCCTTGATCGCTCGGACCTGTTGTGGTGTGAAGTTGATTCGGGGTCCATAGGCAATTCGGTCGCCCCCATCCAATAGCACAGCAGCGGCGCCGGGACGCGCATGATCTGCGTGGCGACAGCGGGTGCATCCGGAGCTGTGTCCCGTGCGAAGGCCGGCAAGCCCTGCATCGATCCGAAGTCGTCCAGTGACTTGGTGACGACGTAGCCGCGCGCGATGCGCTTGGCCTGGCACAGCTCGATCAGGCCTTTGAGCTCGCGCGCGCCGGTGTGCTGGGCACGGTACTTCACTTCGAAGGGAATCAGCTCGCCGCCCACTTCGGCGACGAGATCGACCTCGTGAACGCGTTTGCCGCGCCCAAGGCAGCAGCGTTCTCCAGGATGGCCTTGCCCTTGAGCATCACTGCCGGGGCTAGGCCTGAGTCGGCCCGGTAAAATGTTGACACGCGCACGCAGCACGTCCTTGCCGTAGCCGTGGGGCGGCAAATCAGGTGGGTGGCCTCCAGCAGCTCGATGGAGTGCTGCGCCGTCGGGGGCTTGACGTCCAGGTTGCTGCACAGGTCCACCATGTCCAGCAGTTCGCCATTGTGCAGGCACAGGTACAGGAAGGTGTGCTCCAGGTCCAGCACGCGGCGCACGCCGAATAGCGCCGTCATGTCGCGCTTGAGCACCTTGTCGATGATGTCCTCGCGCAACAGCCGCTGCGCCTGCGTGACGCTGTCCACCTGCGCGGTCTGCGGAAAGCCGCCGCGCAGCAGGTACTCGTGGAAGTGGCCGACGTAGGCACCGGGGACGTCGGTCGCACGGTAGAAGTCCGCCGGCGCCCAGTCGATCAGGAGGCGCGGCACTCGTAACGTGGTCGCACAGCCCGATGGCGCGGTCAGGGGTTGCCTCGTCCTGTTTCTCCACGTCGCTACGCGTAGCGCTCGATACGTGAGCCCTGAGCCGAACTCAGCCCAACACGACCTGGGCACGGACCTCGACCTTCAGGGCGCGCGTGACGGCCGCAAAGATCGCTGAGACGTTGCTCATGGTCGGGTTGCCCGACTTCGACAGCATCCGGTGCACGCTCTTGGCCGGCTTGTGGATCTCGTCGGCCAGCGCCTCGAAGCCCAGGGTCGCGTTGACGAGGTCGCGGAGGATTAGCTTGGCGGATTCCGGCTCGCCATTGACGAACAGGGTGATGGCCTCATCCAGCAGGGCTTGGGCGAAGGCTGGATCGTTTTGCACGCGTGCCGCCACCGTCTCCTTGAAGTCACGGGTCAATGCCATGTCACTTCGCTCCTTTCGGAGTTGATGCCTTGCGGCGCTTGTAGTCCTGCCACAGCGCCACCGCCTGGTCGATGTCCCGCTGCTGGCGCTTCTTGGTGCCACCGCCGATCAGTAGGATGATCTTCAGGCCGTCCTTGGCCAGGTAGACGCGCAGCCCCGGCCCCCAGTCAATTTTGTACTCGCCGATGCCACCGAACCACGCGACGTTGGACAGGTTCCCCTGCTCCATTCGGGTCACCGCCACCCGCACCTTGGCAGCGGCCAAGGCGTCCAACGAGCCAAACCACCTCCCGAAGGGGCTGTCGCCATCGGCCAGCAGCAGTTCTTTGATCTGATAGTTCACGGACCGAACGGTAACGTAAATGTTCCCATCTTGCGAGCGCCGAAGACCTGCGCGCTGGTCGACTACGCGACCTGTCGCCGTGGTCGACGACGACCCTTTGCGCGCAACTTTTGAGTTTGCGATGTCTGCCACTGCGCGTACCCGCAGGCCAGACAGGAAGAAGAGACGGCTCCGGCCCAGGACCCGGCCGATTTCGGTGTCCTACGAGCCCGAAGCCCGTGTCGCGCGGGGATCGCAGGCAAGAAAAAGGGCCCGGAGATCATACGGGCCCTTGTGTGTGGTGGAGCAGAGGGGGATCGAACCCCTGACCTTCGCATTGCGAACGCGACGCTCTCCCAGCTGAGCTACTGCCCCGGTGATCGGCGGAAAGGGAGCCGGCAGTCGACCGGTCCTGTCGGTTGACAGACGGCGCAACGCCCCCTAACTGGGAGGCGAGATTCTAGCACCATTGCTCGGCCGGCTGACAAGCACGCGAGGTCCCCGATGCTCGATTCCAAGCCGCTCCTCTTCCCCACGGATTTTCCGGCGATTGCGCGCGAGCGGCTGGAGACGCTGCAGGTCAACCTGGGCTACCGCTGCAACCAGTCGTGCGTGCACTGCCACGTCGACGCCGGGCCCAAGCGCCGGGAGGAGATGTCGGCGAAGACGGCAGACGCCGTGCTCGACTTCCTCGCCCGCGGCCGGATCGCGCGGCTCGACATCACCGGCGGGGCACCCGAGCTCAATGCCAACTTCCGCCGGTTGGTGAGCGCGGCACGCCGGCTCGGCGTCCACGTCATCGACCGCTGCAACCTGACGATCTTGGAGGAGCCGGGTCAGGAGGACCTGGCCGAGTTTCTAGCCGCGCACCGGGTCGAGGTGGTCGCGTCGCTGCCCTGCTACCTGGAGGAGAACGTCGACCGCCAGCGCGGTAACGGGGTGTTCGAGGGGAGCATCCGCGGCCTGCGCCGGCTGAACGCCCTCGGCTACGGCGAGCCGGAGTCGGGGCTCGAGCTCAACCTGGTCTACAACCCCTTGGGTCCGGTCTTGCCGCCGCCCCAATGTGCACTGGAGGCCGACTATCGGCGGGTGCTCGCTGAGCGCTACGGGGTGCGCTTCAACCAGCTCTTTACCCTGACCAACATGCCGATCCGCCGCTTCGGCAGCATGCTCCAGTCCCAAGGGCGGTTCGCCGACTACCTGGGTCTGCTCAAGTCCGCACACCGCGAGGAGAACCTCGGCGCCGTGATGTGCCGCAGCCTGATCAGCGTCGACTGGCAGGGTTACTTGTACGACTGCGATTTCAACCAGATGCTCGACCTGCCGATGGCCGACGGTGGCGCAGAGCGGCCGCACATTCGCGCGCTGGCGGCCGAGGCCCTCGCCGGCCGTCGCATACAGGTGGGCGAGCACTGCTACGGCTGCACCGCGGGCCAGGGCAGTAGCTGCGCGGGCGCGCTGGCCTGAGCGCCGTGACGCGCATCTCGGTCGTCATCCCCTGCCTCAACGAGGCGGCGATCTGCCAGGCGCGGCTCGCTGCGCTTCAGGGGCTCAGGTCCGCCGGCCACGAGCTGATCCTGGTGGACGGGGGGAGCGACGACGGCACCCCCGAGCTCGCCCGCGGGTTGGTGGATAGCCTGCTGGCCAGCCCGGCGGGCCGCGCCCGGCAGATGAACGCCGGGGCGCGACAGGCGAGCGGAGAGATCCTCTGGTTCCTGCACCTCGACAGCCAGGTCCCACCCGAGGCGGCGGGGGCGATCGGGCAGGCAGCGATCAGCGGTCCGGGACCCGCCTAACCGGGATCGTCACCGGGGACCAGGGGCTCTTCGTGCGGAGGGCGCTGTTCGAGCGGGTAGGCGGCTTTCCCGAGATCGCGCTGATGGAGGACATCGCCATCAGCAAGCGACTGCGCCGCATCGCCAGCCCCGCCCGGTTGCGGGGGCCGCTCGTCACCTCGGGGCGGCGCTGGGAGCGCGAAGGCGTCCTGCGCACTGTCCTGCTCATGTGGTTTCTGCGCGCGGCCTACTGGCTCGGCGCCGACCCCGCCTGGCTCGCCCGCATCTACTACCCGTGCGCCACCCCGACGCGCGCATCCTGATCTTCGCCAAGGCACCGGAGCCCGATCGGGTCAAGACCCGCCTGATCCCGGCCCTGGGACCACAAGGCGCGGCGGAGCTGCACGCCGGGTTGCTCGCGGAGACCGTCGCTCGGCTCGCCGCGACGCGGATCGCCCCGATCGAGCTCTGGTGCACCCCCGACCCGCAGGCGGAGCCCTTCCCACGGCTGGCGGCTCAGCACGGCCTCGCGTGCTATCGGCAGCAGGGGGCGGACCTCGGGGAGCGGATGGCGCGGGCCGCGGCCGACGCGCTCGGGCGCGGTGCCCCGGTGGTGCTGGTCGGTACGGACTGCCCGCTGCTCGATGGGGACTACGTCGCGAGCGCCATCGAAGCCATGGTCGGCGAGGATGCGGCGCTTGGCCCGGCGGCGGACGGCGGCTATGTCCTCCTTGGCCTGCGGCGGGCGGCCCCCGAGCTGTTCGCCGACATGCCCTGGGGGACCGACCAGGTCGCGGCGCGCACGCGGGAGCGGATGGGGATGCTCGGCTGGCGCTGGGCAGAGCTGCCCGCGCTCTGGGACCTGGATCGGCCCGAGGACCTGGCGCGCTATGCCGTGCTCAACCGCGTTGGAGGATGAGCTCCAGGACCGCCTTGCTGCCGAAGTACGCCAGGATCAGGATGACGAAGCCCGACAGCGTCCAGATGATCGCCGTGCGCCCGCGCCAGCCGTAGCGCAGCCGCCCGATCAGCAGCCCCCCGAAGACCAGCCAGCCGAGCGTGGAGAGCACCGTCTTGTGCACCAGGTGCTGGGCGAACATGTCCTCCAGGAAGGCGAAGCCGCTCGCGAGAGCCAGGGTGAGCAGGACAAACCCCGCCCCGATCATCTCGAACAGCAGGCTCTCCATCGTCTGCAGCGGCGGCAAGGCCCGCACGAACCCGCCGGGCCGGCGGCCGCGCAGGTGCTGGTCCTGCACCGCGAGCAGGATGGCCTGCACGCTGGCGAGCGTGAGCAGGCTGTAGGCGAGCATCGAGAGCAGCACGTGCACCTTGATGTCCCAGCCGGCCGGCTGGCGCAGGAAGTCGATGCTCGGGTAGCGCGCCTCCAGGAAGATAGTCACCGCCGCCAGGGGCAGGAGCAGGATCCCCAGGTTCTCGACCGGCTTGGTCAGGCTGGAGACGAGCAGCAGGGTCACGACCGTCCAAGAGGTGAGCGCCAGGGCGTTGAAAAAGGCGAGATTGAGCCCCGGCTGGCTGAAGATGGCATCGTAGATAAGCCAGGTGTGCAGGGCCAGCCCGGCGTACCCGATCGCGAGCGCAGCACGCCGCCCACCGTTGCCGACCGACTCCCGGCGGAACAGCCGAAACGCGATCAGTCCCCCGGCGACCAGATACAGAATGACGGCGACGAGTGCGATCGCGGGGTGGCTCATGGCACGGGATGATGGCACAAACGCCGAGGGCCGAAAACGCCGCGGTCCGGCTCGGATGGGTATAATTTCCGGCCTTCTTGCCCCGCCAACGGGCCCGGTCTGGACCCAGTACCAGCGGGCGCCTGGCAGCCCACCCCGCCATTTCTCGGAGAGCTAGCCGATGTTCGACAACCTTCAGCAGCGCCTCGGCCGCGTGCTCACCAACCTGCGCGGCCAGGGTCGCCTGAGCGAGGACAACATCAAGGACACCCTGCGCGAGGTGCGCATGGCGCTGCTGGAGGCCGACGTGGCGCTGCCGGTGGTGCGCGCCTTCATCGAGCAGATCCGGGCCAAGGCCATGGGCGAGGAGGTCATGCGCAGCCTCACCCCGGGCCAGATGCTGATCAAGATCGTCCACGACGAGCTGGTGCAGGTGATGGGCGAGGCGAGCGCGGGGCTGAACCTGGCCACCCGCCCGCCCGCGGTGATCCTGATGGCCGGCCTGCAGGGCTCGGGCAAGACCACGAGCGTCGCCAAGCTCGCCCGCTGGCTGATGGAGCGCCAGAAGAAGTCCGTCATGCTGGTGAGCTGCGACGTCTACCGCCCCGCCGCCATCGACCAGCTCCAGACCCTCTCCGGCGAGGTCGGCGCGACCTTCTTCCCCAGCCGCGGCGACCAGGACCCGCTCCACATCGCCAACCAGGCCCTGGACGCCGCCCGCAAGCAGTACAAGGACGTGCTGATCGTCGACACCGCCGGCCGGCTGCACGTCGACGCGGCTATGATGGACGAGATCCGCGACCTGCATGCCGCACTCGACCCGATCGAGACCCTGTTCGTGGTCGACAGCATGACCGGACAGGACGCGGCGAACACCGCCAAGGCCTTCGACGACGCCCTGCCGCTCACCGGCGTGATCCTGACCAAGGCCGACGGCGACGCCCGCGGCGGAGCGGCGCTCTCGATCCGCCACATCACCGGCAAGCCGATCAAGTTCTTGGGCATCGGCGAGAAGACGGGCGCGCTGGAGCCATTCCACCCCGACCGCGTCGCCTCGCGCATCCTCGGCATGGGCGACGTCCTGTCCCTGGTCGAGGAGGTGCAGCGCAAGGTCGACCAGGATCAGGCCCAGAAGCTGGTCAAGAAGCTCAAGGCCGGAAAGGGGTTCGACCTCACCGATTTCCGCGACCAGCTCCAGCAGATGGGCGCCATGGGCGGCATGGCGGGGTTGCTCGACAAGCTCCCCGGGATGGGCCAGATCCCGGACCACGTCAAGAACCAGGTCAATGACCGCGAGGTGGTCAAACTGATCGCGATCATCAACTCCATGACCCCCCAGGAGCGGGCCTTTCCGGATATCGTCAAGGGCTCGCGCAAGCGGCGCATCGCGGCCGGGTCCGGCACCCAGGTGCAGGACATCAACCGCCTGCTCAAGCAGTTCACCCAGATGCAGAAGGTCATGAAGAAGATGAAGGGCGGGGGCATGGCCAAGATGCTCCGCGCCATGTCCGGGCGCCTGCCGGGCGGCCTGCCGCCCGGGGGTTTCCGCTAAGGGCACGCGGCCCGCGCGCCAACGCAGCGCTTCCAATTCCGCCTCGTTTATGTATAGTTGCGCGTTTACCTGCGCAGCGATCAGCACTTCTGCAATCCGAGTAGACCATGGTCACGATTCGCTTGTCCCGGGGTGGCGCGAAGAAGCGCCCCTTCTACCAGATCGTCGTCGCCGATGTGCGCTCCCCCCGTGACGGGGGCTACATCGAGCGGCTCGGTTTCTTCAACCCGATCGCCGTCGGCGGCGAGGCACGCCTGCGCATCGATCAGGCCCGTGCCAAGCACTGGCTCGTGCAGGGCGCGCAGCCCACCGAACGGGTGGCGCAGCTCCTCAAGGAGGCCGCGGCGCAGGCCGAGGAAGCGGTCGTCCCTGTGTCCTGAGGCGCGGCAGCGGGACGCCGTGGCCAGTTCGCCAGGGTCCCGCCGGCTGGTGCTGGGCCGCGTCGCAGGGGTCTACGGGGTCCGCGGCTGGGTCAAGGTCTTCTCCGAGACCGAGCCGCGGGAGAATATCCTGGGGTACTCGCCCTGGTACCTGGGTGAGGACCCGATACCGAGGCCGGTCGCCGAGGGTCGCCGCCATGGGAATGGGGTCATCGCCCGGTTGACCGGGTGCGAGGACCGGGACCAGGCGGCCGCGCTGGTGGGCCTTGCGATCGCGATCCGCCGCGATCAGCTCCCGCCCGCGCAACCCGACGAGCTCTACTGGGCCGACCTGGAGGGGCTCGAGGTACAAACGATGGCGGGAGTGGTGCTGGGCCGAGTGGATCACCTGTTCAGCACACCGGCCAACGATGTCGTGGTCGTCACAGGGGATCGCGAGCGGCTGCTGCCCTTCCTCTGGGACAGCGTCATCCGCGAGGTCGACATCGAGCGCGGGCTGATGCGGGTCGATTGGGACCCAGCGCTCTGAAGGCCCGGGCGGTTGCCGATGCGTTTTGACGTGATCAGCCTCCTCCCGGAGCTATTTCAGGTGCTGCGGGGACAGGGGGTCACCGGCCGGGCGATCGAGCGGGGGATCGCCGAGCTTCATCTGTGGAGCCCGCGGGATTACGCCCGGGACGTGCACCGCACCGTCGACGATCGACCCTACGGCGGCGGACCGGGGATGGTGATGATGGTCGAGCCGCTGCGCGCCGCCATCGAGGCGGCCAAGGCGGCCGCCCCGGAGAGTCGGGTGGTCTACCTGACGCCCCAGGGTCGCACCCTGGACCAGGCGGCGATGGCCGAGATCGCGGCGGCGTCGGGCTGGATACTGGTCGCCGGGCGCTACGAGGGGATCGACGAGCGCCTGATCGAGCGCTGTATCGACGAGGAGTGGTCGATCGGGGACTACGTGCTGAGCGGCGGGGAGCTGCCGGCGATGGTGGTGATGGACGCGGTGATCCGGCTGCTGCCCGGCGCCTTGGGTCACGCCGACTCGGCCCGGGAGGACTCGTACGCGGACGGACTCCTCGACTGCCCGCACTACACGCGACCCGAGGAGATCGACGACCTGAGGGTCCCCGAGGTCCTGCTCTCGGGCGACCATGCGGCGATCGCGCGCTGGCGGCTCCAGCAGGCGCTGGGCCGGACCTGGCTGCGCCGCCCCGACCTGCTCGCGTCGCGGGGCTTGAGTGAGACCGAGCAGGCGCTGCTGGATGCCTTCATCCAGGTGCATCAAGACGCCGGTTGAGAATTTGGAGACGGGAAAATCATGAACATCATCGAGCAGATCGAAAAAGAGCAGATGACCCGGGAGATCCCGGACTTCGCGCCCGGCGACACCGTGGTGGTGCAGATCAAGGTCAAGGAGGGCGAGCGCGAGCGTCTCCAGGCGTTCGAGGGCATCGTCATCGCCAAGCGCAATCGTGGCCTCAACTCGGCGTTTACCGTGCGCAAGGTCTCCCACGGCGAGGGCGTCGAGCGCGCCTTCCAGACCTACAGCCCGACGGTTGCCGCCATCGAGGTCAAGCGCAAGGGCGATGTACGCCGCGCCAAGCTCTACTACCTGCGTGATCGCAGCGGCAAGGCCGCTCGCATCAAAGAGAAGGTCTGACCCCGGCCGGGGCGCCGCGACCCATCGCCCGCCCCGGCGTCTGCGTGGCCCGCAGCTTCTACTGGCACGACTACGAGACCTGGGGCGCCGACCCAAGGCGCGATCGCCCGGCCCAGTTCGCCGGGCGGCGCACCGACGAGGCGTTCAACCCCGTCGGCACGCCGCTGGTCCTCTACTGCCGGCCCGCCGACGATATCCTGCCCCAGCCCGATGCCTGCCTGCTCACTGGGATCACGCCGCAGCTCGCCCTGCGCGAGGGTGTGGTCGAGGCCGACTTCGCCGCCGCGATCGAGCGCGAGCTGGCCGCCCCCGGCACCTGCGGCGCCGGCTACAACAGCATCCGCTTCGACGACGAGGTCACCCGTAACCTCTTCTACCGCAATTTCATCGACCCCTACGCCCGCGAGTGGCAGAACGGCAGCTCGCGCTGGGACCTGATCGACAGCCTGCGCCTCGCCCATGCCCTGCGGCCCGAGGGGATCGAGTGGCCGCTGCGCGCCGACGGCGCGGCCTCCTTCCGGCTGGAGGACCTCACTGCCGCCAACGGGATCCCGCACGCCGGGGCCCACGACGCCCTCGCGGATGTCGAGGCGACCATCGCCCTCGCCCGCCTACTGCGCGAGCGCCAGCCGCGCCTGCTGGACTATGCGCTGACGTTGCGCAACAAACGTCGGGTCCAGGAGCTGCTCGAAGGCCCCGCGCCGCTCCTCCACGTCTCCGCCCGCTACCCGGCCGAGCGCGGTTGTATCGCCCCGGTCCTGGTGGTCGCACGCCACCCGGTGAATGCCAACGGCTACATCGCCTGGGACCTGCGCGCCGATCCGGAGCCCCTGCTCGACCTCGGGGTCGATGAGCTCAGCGCGCGGCTGTTCACCCCGGTGGCCGAGCTCCCGCCGGGCGTCGAGCGCATCCCGTTGAAGACCGTGCACTCCAACCGCTGCGCCATCCTGGCCCCGATGGCGACGCTCACGCCGGCGGCGGCCGAGCGCTGGGCGATCGACCCTGCGCTGGTCGAGCGCAACGCCGAGCGGCTGCGCGCCGCCCCTGGGCTGACCGCCAAGGTGCAGGCGGTCCACCAGCCGAGCGACCGGCCGGTCGAGACCGATCCGGATTTGATGATCTACTCGGGCGGGTTCTTCGGCGAGGCCGACCGGCGCGAGATGGCCCGGGTACGCGCGCTCACCCCGGCGGAGCTGGCGCGAGCGTCGTTTCGCTTCGAAGATCCCCGCCTGCCCGAGATGCTGTTGCGCTACCGGGCCCGCAACTGGCCCGAGACCCTGAGCGAGGAGGAGCGTGAGGCCTGGGACGCCTACCGTCTGACCCGGCTGACCGACGCCGAGGGCGGCGGCAGCATCCAGATCGAGGGGTACGAGCGGCGGCTCGTGACACTGCGGGAGTCCAACCAGGACGACCCACGCCGAGTCGCAGTCATCACTGCCCTGGAGGGCTGGGGCGCCCGGGTGATGGACGCCGGAGGACAAGCTTGAGGCCAATGATTGACCATCCTGGCCAAAATTTGCACGGGGCCAGAAAAGCGCGGTTTTCCGCCCCCTTCAGTTTCGGTCGCTACCGCGCCTGAACATGGCGCCACATCCCTGTGCCGCGGGAGACGATCGAGCTGCGCGGTTTCCTCGGCCAGGGCACCCCGCGCGGCGCTTACTCCGGCTCGTCGACCCAGCGCTGCAGGGCCGCGATCAGTGCCTGCGCCTGGGCGCGGCTCGAGATGTTGAATTTGGACTGCTGGCGGAACTCGCCGCCCCGCTTCTGGTAACGGCGGACGCTGTACTTGTCCGGCCCGTAGGCGCCCTTGGCCGGCTCCCACTCGCGGTACCGGAAGAGGATGGTCGTCCAACCGCCGCGCGAGAGGATCGCCTTGTCCAGCTCCTGGACCGTCTCGATCCCGCCCTCGGTGTAAGCGACCGTCAGGTCGTCCAGCTTGTCCGTCATGGTCCCCTCACTCGCACTGGGTTCGCGCTCACTCCCCCGACGCCGCCGCCGCGGCACCAAAGCGCCTCAGCAGGGCGATGATGTCCCGGTCGCCGCGCGCCTCCGCGATCGCGAGCGCGTTGCGTCCCTGGCCGTCGGGCTGGTTGACGTCGGCCCCGGCCTCGATCAGCCGCCGGATCAGCGGCAGTCCACCGCGCTCGGCCGCGATGTGCAGCGCCGCCGAACCGCCCTCGCCCAAGGCGTCGAGTCGCGCACCGCGCCGCAGGAGGAGGCCAAGGGAGTCGCGATCCGCCACCCCGGCCTCGACCAGCGCGAGCAGCAGGGCCTGTGGGTCTTGGCTGGAGTCGGCGGCGAGCAGCACCTGAGCGGGCTGGGTCCTGCCCTCGGCGAGGGCGACGAAGACCGGGGTGCGCCCGGAGCCGTCCTCCACGTCGAGCCGCGCCCCGTGGCGCAGGAGCTCGCGAACGATGACCTCGCGTCCGCGCCGGACGGCGACATGTAAGGGGTAATCCCCGTTCGCGTCGGGCTGATTGATGTCGGCGCCCCAGTGCAGGTGACGCTTGAGCTGGTCGAGATCGCCGTGGTCGATCGCCCGGTAAAGGCTGACGGTGGGCGGCTGGGGCTCGCTGCAGGCGGCCAACAGCAGGGCTGCCAGGATCGCCACGAGGAGACGCGCGAGCGCGGGGCTTGGTGTTCTGGGGCTAATTGGCATCGCGCCGGCATGGTAGGCGAGCCACCCGGCGCCCGCAACCGCGG
>JALOTB010000121.1 GCA_025458165.1 Chromatiaceae bacterium
TTGGAGGCGAAGTAGAGGTAACGGCGGTTGGCCTGGGACTCGCCCGCGAAGGCGTCCTTGAGGTTGTGCTCGGTCTTGCTGCCTTTCAGTGCCATGGTCTTTCTCCGGTGTGGAAGGTTGCGGGGTGGGCGCCCCTGCGCCCACACCCATTGAACGATACAACCGTAGGCCGCACCCGGCTAATGGGAAATCCTGATTCGCGCCATAGACCGCGCCTATTGGGCGAAAGGCCACAGCCGAAGGCCGAGGGCTGAGCTTAGGTCGCGACCGGGGTCGGACGCCAGAGACGGTGAGGGTAGTCGCGATCGGGGTCCGCGACGGCGAGCAGGGTGAACCCCTGGGCGACAAAAAATCGATGCGCGGAGCGCTGCGCTCTGACCAGCACCCCATCGAAACCACCCTCGCGTGACGCCATTTCGGCGGCCGCGAGTAGCCGGGTGCCCAGGCCCCTGCCCTGCCGCTCCGGCGCCACGTAGAGACCGTGCAGGAGCAAGGCCCGGGTACCAGCAGGCCCATCGCCCGGCGGCGCCGGCTCCCAGGCCGCAACGCCGATCAGGCGCTCGCCATCGACGGCGACGATCAGGTCGAGATGCCCGAGGTCGTGGGGCTGATAGCGATAGCTCGGCAGGCTGAGGCGCTTGACCCGCTCCGGCAGGTCCCAGCCCATAACAGCGGCCTCGACGACGGCGTTCACGGCGTCGAGATCGCCCACTGAGGCGGGGCGCAGGCTGGCAGTGGCGGAGTCGGGCATGGTTCGCACGGACCCCGGGCGATCAGGACTCGCCGGCGGGCGGATCGCTCACAGGTAGCGCACCGCAAGGATCTCCATCTCGCGGATGCCGCCGGGGGTCTGCACCTTGGCGACATCGCCCTCAGTCTTGCCGATCAAAGCGCGGGCCATGGGGGAGCTCACCGAGATCAGGCCGTTCTTGTAGTCGGCCTCGTCCTCACCCACGATCTGGAAGGTGTGCTCAGACTCATCCTCCAGCTCCAACACTTCCACCGTGGCACCGAACACCACCTTGCCGTCGGCGTGGATCTTGGTGACATCGATGACGTGGGCATGCGAGAGCTTGCCCTCGATCTCCTTGATCCGCCCCTCAACGAAGCCCTGCTGCTCCTTGGCGGCGTGGTACTCGGCGTTCTCACGCAGGTCGCCGTGGGCGCGCGCCTCGGCGATCGCCTGGATGATACGCGGGCGCTCGATGCGCTTCAGCCGCTCTAGCTCGGCACGCAGCTTCTCGGCCCCGGTGGCGGTCAGCGGGACTTTGCTCATGTTCGGATCTCCACAGTGGTGCTGGCGCGGCCGGCGCGCCCTGATACGAGGGCGTCTCAACCGCGCCCCTCAAGCCAGAAAATCTGGGGGCCGCAAGACCGGCCCCCAACCCTGCTCAGTAAAGCTCTTGTAAGCGGTTGACGCTGCTGAGGTCGAGCTGCTTCAACGCCAGACAGGTCGCCTCGGCCCCGGCGATGGTGGTCGTGTAGCTTACCTTGTGCCGCAGCGCCGCGCGGCGGATCTCCGCGGAGTCGGCGATCGCCTGCGCCCCCTCGGTGGTGTTGACGATGAAGCTCACCTCGCTGTTCTTGATCATGTCGACGATGTGCGGCCGCCCCTCCTTGACCTTGTTGACCCCGACACAGGGGAGGCCCGCGGCCCGCACCGCCTGCGCCGTGCCGTGGGTGCCGTAGAGCTGGAAACCGAGCTCCAGCAGGTCCTGGGCCACGCGCACCAGGCGCACCTTGTCGGCGTCGCGCACGCTGAGCAGGGCCTTGCCCCGCCGCGGCAGCCCGCTGCCCGCCCCCTCCTGCGCCTTGGCATACGCCTCGCCGAAGGTCTCGCCGACCCCCATCACCTCCCCGGTCGACTTCATCTCCGGCCCGAGCACGGTGTCCACGCCGGGGAACTTGATGAACGGGAAGACCGCCTCCTTGACGAAGTAGTGCTTGGGCCGGCGCTCCTTGGCGAAGCCCTGCTCCTGCAGGCCGCGCCCGACCATGCAGCGCGCCGCCACCTTGGCGAGCGGCACCCCGATCGATTTGGATACGAAGGGCACGGTGCGCGAGGCGCGCGGGTTGACCTCCAGGATATAGACCTCGTCGTCCTTGATTGCGAACTGGGCATTCATCAGCCCGACCACGTTGAGCGCGCGGGCCATCTTGGCCATCTGCTCGCGCATGCGGTCCTGGATGGCGGGCGAGAGGGTGTAGGGCGGGAGCGAGCAGGCCGAGTCGCCGGAGTGCACCCCCGCCTGCTCGATGTGCTCCATGATCCCGCCAATCAGGACGTCGCGCCCGTCGCAGATGGCGTCGACGTCGATCTCGATGGCGTCGTCGAGGAAGCGGTCGAGCAGCACCGGGGACTCGTTCGAGACTTTGACCGCGTCGCGCATGTAGCGGTTGAGCTCGGCCTCCTCGTAGACGATCTCCATCGCCCGTCCGCCGAGCACATAGGACGGCCGCACCACCAGCGGATAGCCGATACCGGCGGCGAGCGCGACCGCCTCCCCCTCGCTGCGGGCGGTGGTGTTCGGCGGCTGCCGGAGCCCAAGCTGGTTGACCATCTGCTGGAAGCGCTCGCGGTCCTCGGCCAGATCGATGGAGTCGGGGGTCGTCCCGATGATCGGCACTCCCGCGGCCTCCAGCGGGCGCGCGAGCTTCAGCGGGGTCTGCCCGCCGTACTGCACGATGACGCCGAAGGGCTGCTCCTTGGCGACGATCTCCAGCACGTCTTCCAGGGTGAGCGGCTCGAAATAGAGCCGATCGGAGGTGTCGTAGTCGGTCGAGACCGTCTCCGGGTTGCAGTTGACCATGATGGTCTCGTAGCCGTCCTCGCGAAGCGCGAGCGCGGCATGGACGCAGCAGTAGTCGAACTCGATGCCCTGGCCGATGCGGTTCGGCCCGCCCCCCAGCACCATGATCTTCTTCCGATCGCTGGGGTCTGACTCGCACTCCTCCTCGTAGGTGGAGTACATGTAGGCGGTGCGCGCGGCGAACTCCGCCGCGCAGGTGTCGACCCGCTTGAACACCGGTCGCACCCCGAGATCCCAGCGCAGGGCACGGACCTCCTGCTCACTCGCCCCGGTGAGCGCCGCCAGGCGCCGGTCGGAGAAGCCCTTGCGCTTGAGCTCGCGCAGGCGCGGGGCAGTGAGGGCGACGCGCCCACCGATGCGCACCTCGGCCTCCTCGTCGATCAGGTCCTCGATCTGGGCGAGGAACCAGGGGTCGATGCCGGTGATCTCGTAGAGCTCCTCACGGCTCATCCCGGCGCGGAAACCGTCGGCGACATAGAGCAGGCGCTCCGCCCCGGCCTGGCGGGCCTCCAGCCGAATGCTGTCCAGCGCATCGGGCGCGGCGAGGTCGACCACCTCGTCCAGCCCGTACTTGTCGGTCTCCAGCCCGCGCAGGGCCTTCTGCAGGGACTCCTGGAAGGTACGGCCGATCGCCATCACCTCCCCCACCGACTTCATCTGCGTCGTGAGGCGCGGGCTCGCCTGGGGGAACTTCTCGAAGGCGAAGCGCGGGATCTTGGTCACCACGTAGTCGATGGTGGGCTCGAAGGAGGCCGGGGTCGCGCCGCCGGTGATCTCGTTCTTGAGCTCGTCGAGCGTGTAGCCCACGGCGAGCTTGGCCGCGACCTTGGCGATCGGGAAGCCGGTCGCCTTGGAGGCGAGCGCCGAGGAGCGCGAGACGCGCGGGTTCATCTCGATGATGATCATCCGCCCGTCGTCCGGGTTGATCGCGAACTGGACGTTCGAGCCGCCGGTGTCCACCCCGATCTCGCGCAGCACCGCGATCGAGGCGTCGCGCATGATCTGGTATTCCTTGTCGGTCAGGGTCTGCGCCGGGGCGACGGTGATCGAGTCCCCGGTATGGATCCCCATGGGGTCCAGGTTCTCGATCGAGCAGACGATGATGCAGTTGTCCTTGTGGTCGCGGACCACCTCCATCTCGAACTCCTTCCAGCCCAGCGCCGACTCCTCGATCAGGAGCTCGCTGGTCGGCGAGAGGTCGAGGCCGCGCCGGCAGATCTCCTCGAACTCTTCCTGATTGTAGGCGACCCCGCCGCCGCTGCCGCCCAGGGTGAAGGACGGGCGGATGATGCACGGGAAGCCGATCTGCGGCTGGACCTGGTTGGCCTCCTCCAGGCTGTGGGCGATCGCCGAGCGCGGCATGTCGAGCCCGATGCGGCGCATGGCCTGGCGGAAGAGGTCGCGGTCCTCCGCCTTATCGATCGCCTCGCGTGATGCCCCGATCAGCGCGACCCCGTACTGCGCGAGCACCCCCTCGCGCGCGAGGTCGAGCGCGGTGTTGAGCGCCGTCTGACCACCCATGGTCGGGAGCAGGGCGTCGGGGCGCTCGCGCTCGATGATGCGGGCCAGCGTGCGCCAGTTGATGGGCTCGATGTAGGTCGCATCGGCCATCTCCGGGTCGGTCATGATCGTGGCCGGGTTGGAGTTGACCAGGATCACCCGGAACCCCTCCTCCCGCAGCGCCTTGCAGGCCTGAGCGCCGGAGTAGTCGAACTCGCAGGCCTGGCCGATCACGATCGGCCCGGCGCCGATGATCAGGATGCTGTTGATGTCGGTACGCTTGGGCATGGGAGAGAAGAGGGCCGCAAATGAACGCGTGTGGGGAAGGCGCTATTGACGAGCCTGTCGGAAAACGAATGACGTCTCGCAACAGTTCATCGGTCCGCAACTCATTAGGTGTCGTCGGTTGGGACTAAGTCCGTCTCTCCCGCATGAGCGCGATGAAGTGGTCGAACGCGGGCCGGACGTCATGAGGGCCGGGGCTGGCCTCGGGATGGCCCTGAAAGCTGAACGCGGGCCTATCGCGGTGGTGGATGCCCTGCAGGGAGCCGTCGAAGAGGGAGCGGTGGGTCGTCCTGACGTTCGCCGGCAGGCTCGACTCGTCCACCGCGAAGCCGTGGTTCTGGCTGCTGATCATTACCCGCCCGCTGGCGAGGTCGAGCACCGGGTGGTTGGCGCCGTGGTGGCCAAACTTCATCTTGACGGTGCGCGCCCCGGCCGCGAGCCCGAGGAGCTGATGACCCAGGCAGATCCCGAAGAGCGGCATCTCTGCGTCGAGCAGCTCACGGATGGCGGCGATGGCATAGTCGCAGGGCTCGGGGTCGCCAGGGCCGTTCGACAGGAAAACCCCGTCTGGCGCCAGGGCCAGGACCTCCGCGGCCGGCGTCTGGGCCGGGACCACGGTCACCCGGCAACCGCGGTCGACCAGCATCCGCAGGATGTTGCGCTTGATGCCGTAGTCGTAGGCGACGACGTGGAAGGGCAGTTCGCCCTCGGGGCGGGGCTCGGTCGGGCTACCGCCCTTGAGCGTCCACAAACCATGACCCCATTG
Source organism: Chromatiaceae bacterium (assembly GCA_025458165.1). Taxonomy (GTDB): domain Bacteria; phylum Pseudomonadota; class Gammaproteobacteria; order Chromatiales; family Chromatiaceae; genus JALOTB01. Next base: position 5,362 of record JALOTB010000121.1, read on the forward strand.
GTAGACCTCCGGCGTGGTCACCTCCTTGGCGAGATCCATCCCTTTCAAGCCCGGAAAGGCGCGGGCCGCCGCCAACGCGGTGGCCTCGTCGATGCCCTCCCCGGCCTGGATGCAGCCGTTCTGCGCCCCCTTCTCGCGCAGGATGCGGGTCAGGCGCCGGGTGTCAATGTCGGCGATCGCCACCAAGGCGTTCCGCCTGAGGTAGGCATCGAGCGGCTCACGCAGGCGCCAGTTGCTCGCTACCGCCGGCAGGTCGCGGATGATGAGCCCGGCGGCGTGGACGCGGGGCGCCTCTTCGTCCTCCGGATTGACCCCGACGTTGCCGATGTGCGGATAGGTCAGGGTGACGAGCTGCTTGCGGTAGGAGGGGTCGGTCAGGATCTCCTGGTAGCCCGACATGGCGGTGTTGAACACCACCTCGCCGACGGTCTCGCCGTGCGCGCCGATCGCCGAGCCGCGGAAGACGGAGCCGTCCTCGAGGACCAGAACAGCGGGTTGTCTCACGGGTATCTCCGATCCAAACGGTCATGGCACGCGCGCCAGGCCGGGCAGGAGACCAGGCTCGCGCGGGGGCGAGCGGTGCACCCGCAGCGGGGTGAGCGGGAGGATGGCCTCGACGCGTGGATCCCGGCCGGCGGCGGCGTGTTACGGTCGACGCGCAAGCCGCCCAGGCAGGGCAGCGAGGACGCGCGGGGTGAGGGTAAGCGGAGCCCTGACCCCGCGAAAGTCTAAAGGATGCCCTCTAGCCTGTCCACGCAGTCACCGCCGTGACGGCACAGGCGCACCGGCCTCACCCCAATCGAGGGGCACGATCAAGTCGTTGGCGGCAAGGATTCGGTCGCCTGACCCGCAGGTACCCCCAAGGAGACGCCGGACCATTCAACGCCTCCCGCGCGGGGTAGGACGCCCCGCCAGCTTCAGCCACCCCAGCGGCTGAAGCCGTAGGACGCCGGACACCGCGTGCTCGACTTTCGTGCTCATGATTGGCCGCGATGGGCGACCAATCAGTTCGCGCCGCCGTCTGCCCAGGGACGGGATGTGCTGGAACCGGGCGTCTGGGGCTCCTATGCTTGAGCGAGCAATCGATCAAAACGACGACGAGCAGGAGGATGAGATGGTCGAGATTCGACACCGGGACACCGGCGAGGTCCTATTCTCCGCCGAGGGCGACACCCTGGAAGGCGCCGACCTCAACCATCTGGAGCTGGAGGGCGCGGACCTGCGCGGGATGGACCTGCGCGGGGCCAACTTTCAGGGCGCCAACCTGAGCGGAGCGGATCTGAGCCGGACCGACGTGGAGGGCGCCAACTTTCGCGCCGCCATCCTGCGCGGGGCGGATCTCACCGGCGCCGACCTCAATGGCGCCACCTTCGGCGACGGGGTGCAGAGCAACGCGGCCGTGCTCTCGCAGTGCTCCCTGCGGGATGCGCGCATCACCTCTTGCGACATGCCCTATGTCGACATGCGGGACTCCGACCTCTCCGGCGCCACCCTCTCACGCACCGATCTGCACGCCGCGCGCATGGTCAACACGCTGCTCCGCAAGACCATCGTTGGCGCCGCCCTGATGCTGGAGGCGGATCTGCGCGGGGCGGACCTCACCGGGGCTTACCTCTGCAACGTGCGACTGAACGGCGCCAACCTCTCCGGCGCCAAGCTCGACGGCGCGATCCTGGGCGGGGAGGACTGCATCCCGGCGACCATGAACCGAGCGGTGCTGATCCGAGCGAGCCTGGTCGGGGCCTGCCTGTGCGGCGTGTCGTTGCTGCGCGCCGACCTCTCCGGCGCCAACCTGCGCGAAGCGGACCTGAGCGAATCGGACCTGACCGGCTCCATCCTGCGCAAGGCCAACCTGGCTGGGACCAATCTCCAGGACGTCGACCTCACGACCACGACTCTGACCCTTGCGAATCTCTCCGAGGCCAAGAACGTCAGGCTCAAGTACCCCAAGCGCGACGCCCGCTGACTGCGGGTTGAGGACACCGATCAACGCAACGCGAGGACCAGCCATGTACGTGGTGACCAACCGCACCCTCGACCCCAACAAGAAGGGGCTCGCCATCTTCGGCCAGACGCCGAATGAGCGGGGGCCAAACGAGCTCCGCCTGGTCGGCGTGACGCGCCCTGGCGGCAAGTATCAGACCGAGCTGCTCGCCGACGAGCTGTCCGCGGCCCAGGTCGAGGCGCTGAACGCCCAGCACGGCCTCGCCCTCGATCCAAGCGCCAAGCACTACGCCAGCCTGCGGGTCGCCTGCGAGCTGATGGATCAGGCGCGCAAGGACAAGCGGCACGTCCTGATCTACGTCCACGGCTACAACAACGACCTGAGCGACATCCTCGCCACCGCCGAGGCGATCGAGGCCCTCTACCCGGTGATCGTGGTGCCCTTCAGTTGGCCGGCGAACGGCGGCGGCGCGGTGACCGGCACCCTCGCCTACCTGGACGACAAGCAGGACGCGCGGGTCTCGATGGACGCCCTGAACCGCTTCTTCGGCAAGGTCCGCGATTATCACGAGCAGCTCACCCATGCCCGCCGGGCACAGCTCTGGGGCCGTGCGACCAGCGAGCACCAGACCAACCCGGGCGCGGCGCGCGAGCGCTACGCGGAGCTCCTCGCCGACGACTGCGAGGTCACCGTCAACCTGATGTGCCACAGCATGGGCAACTATGTG
>JALOTB010000048.1 GCA_025458165.1 Chromatiaceae bacterium
CCTGGCGGTGCGTTGGACGGAGGACGGCACCGCGCTGATGGTGACGTACGAGGGAGAGCCGCTATTGCTCTTCGATGGCGAGCATTGCTACCACCGCCACCTGAAGGAGCCGGGGCGCTGGGGAAAGCCTTGGAGTGACGAGCGATACGCACCGCTGTTCGGGTCGACCGGAGCCGGCGTGCAAGTGCCCTGATTGTCGCCGCGCGGCCCCAGCCTCCGGGCACATCGGGGCGTTCATTCACGAAGATCAGTCCAGCACTGCTCTTCTGTTCCTTAAACCAGGAGCGCTTCGGCTTTGACCATGGAGTTCATATTCATCTTCTTGATGTTTGGTGGAGGATACATTGTCGGTTTGGCAATCCTCGTTTGGACCACATTGCGTTCCTATCGACTGACGCCGATCTTGTTATCGCTACTGTTCGTGTTGCCCCAACATAGTTGCGCATTCCTGCTGGCTGCTGGGGGCAGGGGTGCGATCATCGACGGATCAGGCTTCGTTGCAATATTTGTTCTCATCACGGTCATCTTAATCTACTGGTACACGCGGCTCTTGAAGAGACGGGCGAAATGGAAGAGACGGTCCGATTCCACGAAGCTAGCAGACCATGCAGCGTGTGATGGTGGGAAGTAGCCGCGAATAGTGTAGGTACCACCATTCACTTTCCGGGCCTTTGGGAAACGCCCGTCAGCTTAGGGAAGGATACCGGTCGGTCATCGGTCCCCCGTGACTGGCCGGAACTGGCCGATAGCGGCCCGTCGCAGGGGATAGGAACTTCAGCTTGAGGCGCCTTCGAGCGAGGCAACGCCGCTCAGTGCTCCCCTCCCATCGCCGCCAGGAGCGCCCCCAGCCTTTCCCACTCCTCCCCGCCGTAGCGCCGCGCCAGCGTGAGCCGCTGCGCGGCGAGCTTGGCTGTTGCCCGCTGCCACTCGTGCTCGGCGCGTTGGGCGGCCTCGGTCTCGGCCCAGAGGGCATCGGCTTCGGCGAGGCCGGCGTCGACCTGCTCCTGGCGGTAGGCGAGGCGGTCGCGGTGGAAGGCGCGCCGTGTGTCGAGGGCGCGCACCTCACCGGCCTGCTCGCACAGGGACTGGAGGTCGGCGAGGAAGGCGGTGCGCGTGGCGTCCTCGGCGCGCTGCCAGGCGGCGCGGGCATGGGCGGTCTTCAGCTCGTTGCTGCGGTCCCACAGCGGGATGCGCACGCGCAGCGCCGCGTTCGGCCCGGCGGCGCCGGACTCGAAGGTGTCGCTGACCGAGTAGCCCAGGGTGACCACGGTCTCCCAGGGACGCTGGCGGGTCTGCTCCTCGTAGAGGGCGCGCTCGGCGTTGATGCTGGGGTTGGCGGCAGCCAGCAGCGCGAGGGCCTCCTCCAGCCGCTCAGGGCCTGGGCAGTCGGCCCGCGCGCTGCCCTGGGCCAGCAGCAACGCGACCAGCAGCAGGCGGGTGCTCACCATGTCCGCGCCACCCCGAGCGCGAGAAGGTCGGTCGAGCCGCGGTAGTCGACCGGCGGACGCTCGCCCGTGCGGTCGGCAAAGTGGACGTGGGCGTAGGCGAGGCCGAGCGTCCAGGGGCCGCGGCGCCAGTCGGCGCCCAGCGCCAGCCAGAGCCGGTCGTCGTCGGGTAGGCGCGGCGCGCGGCGTCCGGCACCGGCGACTGGTCCCAGGCGAGCCCGGCGCGCCAGGTGAGCGGGCCGCGGCTGTGCTCGGCGCCGAGATCCAGCCGCCAGGCGCCGCGCCAGCCGTGGGGCTCGCTGAGCGTGCGCCCGTCGGCGAGCGCGACATCGACCGACTGGAGCCGGCTCCAGCGGGTCCAGGTGGCCCCGGCCAGCAGGGTAAGCGCGGGCGAGGTCTGCCAGCGCAGGCCAGCGGCGACGCTCTCCGGGGTGGTCAGGTCCACCCGCGCGCCGGTGCTCCTCAGCGGGAGGCGCGCCCGGCCGCGCAGGCGGTACCGGACCGGGGAGGTGTAGGCGAGCCCGAAGGCGAGGCCCGCGCGCGGGGTCCACAGCAGCCCCGCCGAGCCGCCGAGGCCTGTGTCCTCGCCATCGATCCGCAGCTCCGCGTCTCCGGCGGGGGTGGGCACGGCCTGGCTCAGCTCGGCGCGGAAACGCTGCGCGAAGACTCCCGCCCCGAGCCGCAGCTCCGGGGTGAGCTTCACCGCTCCCGTGAGGTGCGCCCGCAGGCTCTGCGTCTCGGAATGGATCGCCTGGTAGCGCCCGGGCCAGTCCGGCGGGTAACGGGTGGTCAGACCGAAGGGGGCGTAGAGCCCGAGGCCGATCCCGCCGGCGCTTGCGTAGAGCGCTGGCACCGCGTGCGTGGCGCCGGCGTCGTGGGGGCGGAGGTCCACCGCGATGCGGTGCAGCGAGGCGCTCGCCGCCCGGCGCTCGGGCACCGCAGCCGGGTTGAAGCCCACAGCCGCGGGGCCGCCCGCCGCCGCGGCGATCTGCCGCGCCGAGGGCAGCTTGCCGCCGGGGAAGATGTGGCGGTCGATCCAGGGGTCGGTGAGCGCGGTGGTGTCGTGCCGGCCGATGGTGTGCAGCAGGGCGAGCCCGTCGGGCGCCAGGCAGCGGTCGAGGACCTCAAAGAAGCGCGGGTAGTTGCGCGGGCCGACGTGCTCGAACATCCCCAGGCTCGCGATGCGCTCGAAGGGCCGAGGCTGGGTTGAGGAACGAAGACCAGCAGCCGGGTTTGCGGCAAACCGCCGAAGCGCTCGGTGTCGCGCCGCTCAACCCAGCCTACCCGTTCTGGCGGAGAGGGCCAAAAGAGCCAAACCAGGTCCTTGGGTGCGCGCTCTCATCGGGCATCCGAGCGGGATCGCGGTCTACGCCATTCGGCCAGGTTAAGGCTCGAAGCTCTAGGCGGGCTTCGCTGAGAGCGGTGTCAGCACATTTGAGAGGTCGCCCCCAAAGCCCTTCTTGTGAGACCCGGCGGGACAGTGCTCTGTTCATCTTCCGGGGCGACACGGCTTTCATGCCGGGGTAGGCTGCGCGGGTGGAGCACCACCCCCGCAAGCGTTTCGGCCAGCACTTCCTGCACGACCCGTCGGTCATCGGGCGGATCATCGCAGCCGTCGACCCGAGACCGGGCGAGCACCTGGTCGAGATCGGGCCCGGCCGGGGGGCGATCACCGCGGGGCTGCTTGCCGCGGCCGGGCGACTCGACGCCGTCGAGCTCGACCGTGACCTGATCGAGCCGCTTACGACGCGGTTCGCCGCCGCTGGGCTCCGGCTGCATCAGGCCGATGCCCTGCGCTTCGACCTTGGCGCGCTCGTCCCGAGCGGCGAGCGGCTGCGCCTGGTGGGCAACCTGCCCTACAACATCTCGACCCCGCTGCTGTTCCGCTTCCTCGATCAGGCGGACTGTCTCGCGGACATGCACTTGATGCTCCAACGCGAGGTGGCCGAGCGCATCACCGCCGAGCCGGGCTCCAAGGTCTACGGTCGTCTGTCGGTGATGGTCCAGGCCTGGTGCCGGGCCGAGCTCCTGTTCCTCATTCGGCCCGGGGCCTTTCTGCCCCCGCCTAAGGTGGATTCGGCCTTCCTTCGACTCGTCCCCCATCGGCCCCTCCCGCACCCCATCGATGCCCCCGACTCTTTCGCCCGGCTGGTCGCCCAGGCCTTCTCGCAGCGCCGCAAAACCCTGCGCAACTGTTTGAAGGGGCTGATCAGCCCCGAGCGGCTCGCCGCACTCGGCGTCGACCCCGGCGCACGTGCCGAGGAGCTCAGCGTCGAGACCTTCGTCCGCCTCGCCAACGCCGCTTGCAAAACCCCGCCCTTGCCCTGAAATCGGCCACAACTTGCAGGGTTTGGACCGCCAAGCGACGAACACCGATGGACGAAGCAACCGATCCGACCGACGACCTGTCAGCCCCCGACTCCGGCCAGCTCGCCCGTGCCACTGAGGTCCTGCCCGGCCTGGTGCACTTGCTGCCAGTCGCCGCCCGGCCGTTCTTTCCGGGGCAGGCGGTGCCGCTCCTGATGGACGCCGCACATTGGAAACCGACCATCCGCGCGGTCACCGACACCGAGCACAAGATCCTCGGCGTGGTGCTGGTCACGAGCGAGCGCGCGGAGGAGGCCACCCCGGCCGACTTCCGGGCCGTCGGCACCGCCTGTCGGGTGCACCGGGTGCACGAGCAGGAGGGCATGCTGCACGTCCTAGTGGAGTGCCTGCAGCGCTTCCGCATCGACGGCTGGGTCTCGCGCGAGGCCCCCTTCTCGGCCCGGGTCGCCTACTCGCCCGAGCACGCCGGGCCGCCCGACGAGCAGGTCAAGGCCTACGCCATGGCCGTGATCAACACGATCAAGGAGCTGCTGCCGCTCAATCCGCTCTATGTCGAGGAGCTGCGCATGTTCCTCGACCGCTTCGGCCCCGAGGACCCCTCGCACCTCGCCGACTTCGCCGCCAGCCTCACCACATCCAGCAAGGAGCAGCTCCAGGAGGTCCTGGAGGCGGTCGAGCTCCTGCCGCGGATGGAGAAGGTGCTGGTGCTCTTGAACAACGAGCTGGAGCTCGCCCGCGCCCAGCAGAAGATCCGCCGCTCGGTCGAGGAGCGGATGCAGAAGCAGCAGCGCGAGTTCTTCCTGAAGGAGCAGCTCAAGGCGATCCAGAAGGAGCTCGGGCTCGCCAAGGACGACCGCACCGCCGAGATCGATAAGTTCAAGCAGCGCATCGCCAAGCTGACCTTAAGCGGGGAGGCCCAGAAGCGGGTCGACGAGGAGCTGGAGAAGATGGCGATCCTGGAGACCGGCTCGCCCGAGTACGCGGTGACCCGCAATTACCTCGACTGGATCAGCCTGCTGCCCTGGGGACAGCACTCCGCAGACAAGCTCGATCTCAAGCGCGCCCGTCGGGTGCTCGACCGCGACCATTACGGCCTGGACGACGTCAAGGCGCGCATCCTGGAGTTCCTCGCCGTCGGCATCCATAAGGGCGAGATCGCCGGATCGATCATCCTGCTGGTCGGCCCGCCCGGGGTGGGCAAGACCTCGATTGGGCGCTCGATCGCCGACGCGCTCGGCCGGCGCTTCTACCGCTTCTCGGTCGGCGGCATCCGCGACGAGGCCGAGATCAAGGGCCACCGGCGCACCTACATCGGCGCCATGCCAGGCAAGTTCATCCAGGCGATGAAGGACGCCGGCACCGCCAACCCGGTGATCATGCTCGACGAGATCGACAAGATCGGCGCGAGCTACCGCGGCGATCCGGCCTCGGCCCTGCTGGAGGTCCTCGACCCCGAGCAGAACGTCGACTTCCTCGACCATTATCTGGATCTGCGCTTCGACCTCTCGAAGGTCCTCTTCGTCTGCACCGCTAACCAGACCGACAGCATCCCCGGGCCGCTGCTCGACCGCATGGAGGTGATCCAGCTCTCCGGCTACATCGCCGAGGAAAAGCTCCAGATCGCCAAGAAGTACCTGCTGCCGCGCCAGATCGAGCGCGCCGGGCTGGCCAAGGGGGCGGTCAAGCTCGACACCGCCACCCTGCGTGCCCTGATCGACGGCTACGCCCGCGACGCCGGGGTGCGCCGACTGGAGAAGCAGCTCGGCAAGATCGTGCGCAAGGTGGCGGTGCGCCTGCTGGAAGGCGAGGAGCCGCCGGTCAAGGTCGAGGAGGCGGACCTCAAGGGTTACCTGGGCAGCCCCGTCTTCCGCGACGAGCGCAAGCTCTCCGGCCCCGGCGTGGTCACCGGGCTGGCCTGGACCGCCATGGGCGGTGCAACCCTATCGATCGAGGCGGTGCGCGCCCACGCGCAGGGCCGGGGGATGAAGCTCACCGGCCAGCTGGGCGACGTGATGAAGGAGTCCGCCGAGATCGCCTACAGCTACATCGCCGGTCACGCACGCGAGTTCGGCGCCGACCCGGCCTGGTTCGACAAGGCATTCATCCATCTCCACGTCCCGGCCGGGGCGACCCCCAAGGACGGCCCCTCCGCCGGCATCACCATGGCCTCGGCGCTGCTCTCGCTCGCCCGCAACGAGCCGGTGCGCCGCATCGCCATGACCGGCGAGATCACGCTCACCGGCGAGGTCTTCCCCATCGGCGGGGTACGCGAGAAGCTGATCGCCGCCCGCCGCGCCGGGATCAAGGAGATCCTGTTGCCGGAGGACAACCGTGGCGAGTACGAGGAAGTCCCGGAGCACGTGCGCAAGGGGCTCGAAATCCACTTCGTGCGGCGGTTCCAGGACGTGGTCCCGTTGCTGTTCAAGGGCCGCTAGCGGGCCCTCGCGGCGTCAGGTGCCTGACGGCGGGATCAGCTCCAGGCATTGCTCCAGCGACTCACGCCAGTGCGGCATCCAGAGTCCGAAGGTCTCGCGAAACTTGGCGTTGTCGAGCACCGAGTAGGCGGGTCGCTTGGCCGGTGCGGGGTAGTCGACACTGGTGATGGGGATCAGGTGGCAGTCGAGCCCGCTGCGCTCCAGGATCGCCTTGGCGAAGCCGTACCAGCTCACCTCGCCCGTTCCGGTGAGGTGGTAGAGCCCGCCGACCGCCTTGAGATCCAGGTCGCCGCGCAGCACACGGTAGAGGACCAGGGCCGTCACCTCAGCGAGCATCCGGCTCCAGGTCGGTGAGCCGATCTGGTCGTCGACCACCCGCAGCTCGTCCTTCTCCTTGAAGAGCCGCAGCATCGTGAGCAGGAAGTTCGCCCCCCGCGACCCGTAGACCCAGCTCGTGCGGAAGATGAGCGTCGGCGCCCCCGAGGCCAGCAGCGCCGTCTCACCCCCCAGCTTGGTCTCGCCATAGACGTTGAGCGGATTGGGGGTATCGGTCTCGCGATAGGGCCGGTCCGAAGTCCCGTCGAAGACAAAGTCGGTCGAGTAATGGATGAAGGGGGTGCCACGCGCGGCGAGCAGCGCCCCGAGCTCGCCGACCGCATCGGCGTTGATGCGCTGCGCGATGGCGCGCTCCGTCTCGGCCTTGTCCACGGCGGTGTAGGCGGCCGCGTTGACCACGGCGTCCGGCCGCGAGTCCTGGATCAGCTTGGCGAGCAGGCCCTGGTCGATCAGATCGACGATCGGGCCGTAGCCCCCCTCGATCGAGGCGGCGATGACCTCCCCCAGGCCCGCCAGGGTGCGGCGCAGCTCCCAGCCGACCTGGCCGTTGGCGCCGATCAAGAGGATGCGGGGCCGCTCGGTGGGTCCGGTCGCGTTCGTCATGGATAATCCTCGATGGTGGGCAGTCGTTCGGGCGGGACCTCGGCCAGCGTCGGGGCCTCTTGGTCCTTCGTCGAGAGCTCGGGCGGTCCGTCCAACGGCCAGCGGATGCCGATCTCGGGGTCATCCCAGCGCAGGCTGAATTCGGTCTCGGGGTGATAGTAGTCCGAGCACTTGTAGGCGAACAGGGCGGTCTCGCTGGTGACCAGGAAGCCATGGGCAAAGCCAGGCGGAACCCAGAGCTGACGCTTGTCTTCGCCCGAGAGGGTAACGCCGACCCAACGTCCGAAGCTCGGCGAGCCGCGGCGCAGGTCCACCGCCACGTCGAAGACCTCGCCCGTGAACACCTGCACCAGCTTGCCCTGGGCGTGGGGGTGCTGGATGTGCAGCCCGCGCAGGACCCCGCGGCGGGACAACGACTGGTTGTCCTGCACCATGCCTGGCGGGATGCCGGCGGCGGCATAGCGCTCCCGCTGCCAGGTCTCGAGGAAGAAGCCGCGCTCGTCGCCGAAGACCCGAGGCTCGACGATCAGCACCCCGGGGAGCTCGGTCTCGATCACCCTCAAGGCCGCAGCTCCCGCTCCAGGAGCCCGAGCAGGTACTCGCCGTAGCCGCTCTTCTGCAACGGCTCGGCGATCGCCCGAAGCTGCCCGGCGTCGATCCACGCCTTTTGGTAGGCGACCTCTTCCGGGCAGCAGATCTTGAGTCCCTGCCGCTGCTCGATGGTCTCGATGAAGTTGCCGGCCTGCATCAAGGACTCGTGGGTCCCGGTGTCGAGCCAGGCGGTGCCGCGCCCGAGGTGCTCCAGGTAGAGCTCGCCCTCGGCGAGATAGAGGTTGTTGAGGTCGGTGATCTCCAGCTCCCCGCGCGCCGAGGGCCGCAGGCCGGCGGCCAGGTCGCACACCCGCGCGTCGTAGAAATAGATGCCGGTGACCGCGTAGTTGGACTTGGGCCGCTTGGGCTTCTCCTCGACGCTCACCACCTTGCCCGCGGCATCGAGCTCGGCCACGCCGTAGCGCTCGGGGTCGCGCACCCAGTAGCCGAAGATGGTCGCCCCATGCTCGCGCGCATAGGCACTGCGAAGCTGAGTGACCAGGCCGTGGCCGTAGAAGATGTTGTCACCGAGGATCAGACAGCTCGGGTCGCCGGCGACGAACTCGCGCCCGATCAGGAAGGCCTGGGCGAGCCCGCCCGGCTCCGGCTGCTCGGCATAGTCGATGCGGATTCCCCACTGGCTGCCGTCGCCCAGCAGATACTCGAAGGCCAGCGCGTCGCGCGGGGTGGTGATGACCAGGATCTCGCGAATCCCCGCCAGCATGAGCGTCGACAGGGGGTAGTAGATCATCGGCTTGTCGTAGACCGGCAGGAGCTGCTTGCTGACGCTGTGGGTCAGCGGATAGAGCCGGGTCCCGGAGCCGCCGGCGAGGATGATCCCTTTACGAGTCATCGCGCTCACCCCTGTTGCACCCCAAGGCGCTGGCCGCGGTAGCTGCCGTCGGTCACCCGCTGGCACCAGGCCTGGTTGTCCAGATACCAGTCGAGCGTGCGGGCGAGCCCGCTCTCGAAGCTCTCCTGAGGTGCCCAGCCGAGCTCGCGCTGGATCTTGCTCGCGTCGATCGCGTAGCGGCGGTCGTGCCCCGGGCGGTCCTTGACGAAGGTCTTGAGGCCCGAGTGCGGGCAGTGCGGCGAGTCCGGCAGCCGCTCGTCGAGCAAGGCGCAGAGGGCGTCGACCACCTGCAGGTTGGTGCGCTCGCTGTCGCCGCCGACGTTGTAGACCTCACCCGGACACCCGGCCTCCAGCACGCGCCCGATCGCCCGGCAGTGATCCTCGACATAGAGCCAGTCGCGCACGTTGCCCCCGTCGCCGTAGATCGGCAGGGACTCCCCGCGCAGGGCCTTCTGGATCATCAGCGGGATCAACTTCTCGGGGAACTGGTAGGGGCCGTAGTTGTTCGAGCAGTTGGTGGTCAGCACCGGCAGCCCGTAGGTGTGGTGCCAGGCACGCACCAGGTGGTCGGAGGCCGCCTTGGAGGCCGAATAGGGCGAGTTGGGCGCATAGGCGGTGGTCTCGGTGAACTTGCCGGTGGGGCCGAGCGAGCCGTAGACCTCGTCGGTCGAGACATGCAGGAAACGGAAGGACTCCTTGCCCGAACGGCCCAGGCCCGACCAGTATTCCCGGGCGCAATCCAGTAGGTTGAACGTACCCAGCACGTTGGTCTCGACGAAGGCCGCGGGGCCGTCGATCGAGCGGTCGACGTGGCTCTCCGCGGCAAAGTTGACCAGGGCGTCGACGCGATAGTCGTGGAGCAGCCGGCGCACCAGCTCGCGGTCGCCGATGTCGCCCTCGACGAAGACATGGCGCGCGTTGCCCCGCAGGGGCGCGAGGGTATCCAGGTTGCCGGCGTAGGTCAGCTTGTCCAGGTTGATCACCTGGGCATCGCTCGCTCCGATCAGGAAATGGACGAAGTTGCCCCCGATGAAACCGGCTCCGCCGGTGACCAGCACGGAATTCATGATTGCCTTGAGCTCGGATTGCGGATTTGGGATTTCGGAGCGCCGGGGCCCTACGCAAGAGCCTTAGCCGGCTCGCGCCAGGCCCCCCGCCGGGACGTCAATTAGGACGGATCGCACGGGCCGCGGGCCGAAACGCGGGGTCCGAGATCCGCAATCGGCAATCCCAGCTCCGAGATCAAAACGGTATGTCGTCGTCGAAGTCGGGCTTGTCCGGCCGCGGCGGGGCGCTGCGCTCGGACTGCCCGCCTCCCCGCGGGCCGGAGGGGCCGCGCGGCTCGCCGTAGCCGCCCGACTCGTCGAGGGCGACGGTGCCCCCGCCCCCCTGGCGGGTGTCGAGCATCTGCATGGTCCCGTTGAGATCGACCACCACCTCGGTGGTGTAGCGGTCCTGGCCGTCCTGCCCCTGCCACTTGCGGGTGCGCAGCTTCCCCTCGACGTAGATCTTGGAGCCCTTGTGCAGGTACTGCTTGACGATCTCCGCCGTCTTGCCGAAGAAGACCACGTTGTGCCACTCGGTGCGCTCCTGCATCTCACCGGTGTTCTTGTCCTTCCAGGCCTCGCCGGTGGCGATGCGGCAGTTCGCCACCGCGTCGCCGCTCGGCATGTAGCGCACCTCGGGATCGGCCCCCAGGTTGCCGATCAGGATGACCTTGTTGACACCTCGAGTCGCCATCTTCCCCCCACCCCCCGCATCCGCGGGTCAGCGCCGACAGTTGACCCGCAGAGCACGGGACTTACGCAGAAAATGACTGCAATCTTGCCGAATCCAGCTTGCGGCTGTCCACCTTGAGGTAGGCAACCCCCTCCTCCGGGACCACCACGGCATCGCGCACGCCCGGCACGGCGAGGAGCTGGCGCTGGAGCCCCAGCGGCTCCAGGGTGGTCCCAACGCCGGGACCGAGCCGGATCACCTGACTGCTCACCCGCTCCGGTGAGGTCATGGTCACGGCCACGACGAGCCACAGCAACGCGGCCCCACCCGCGAGCAGGAACACGCCCGTGGCCCCGAAGGCATGATGGGTGGCCCCGCCCAAGGCCCCGCCGACGAAGGCCCCGAGGAACTGGGAGCTGGAGTAGACCCCCATGGCCGTCCCCTTGGCCCCGGCGCGGGCGATCTTCGAGACCATCGAGGGCAGCAGGGCCTCCAGCAAGTTCACCGCCGTGAAGAACAGCGTGAGCAGAATCATCAGGGGCAGGAGGTGCTGCGACCAGGGGGCAAAGGCGGCACAGGCCAGACCGAGCGCCAGGACCGCGCCCAGGTAGACCGGCTTCATCCAGCCCCCCGCCTCGGCCAGTACGACAAACGGCAGCATGCTGAGCAGCGCGAGGACCAGGACCGGTAGATAGACCTTCCAGTGATCGTCCGCCGCCACCCCCGCCTCGACGATGGCGAGCGGGATGACCAGGAAGAGCGCAGTCATGATCACGTGCAGGGAGAAGATCGCGAAGTCCAGGCGCAGGAGCTGCCCGTCGCGCAGGACGCCCCAGAGCTGGCCGGCGACCGGCTCGGCATCCCGATGGACCGATTGGTGGGCGGGGCTCGGCACCACCAGCCAGAGGACCAGGATGCCGCCGAAGGCGAGGATGGCGGTCGCCCAGAAGACCCCGGAGAGCCCCCACACCCGCGCGAGCGCCGGCCCGAGCACCAGGGCCAGACCGAAGGCGAGTCCGATGCTCGCCCCGATCCCGGCCATGGCGCGGGTACGCACCTCGTCACGGGTGAGGTCGGCGGTGAGCGCCGTGACCGCCGCGGAGACCGCCCCGGCGCCCTGGATCACCCGCCCGAGGATCACCAGCTCGATGCTCTCGGCGAGCGCCGCGATCACGCTGCCCAGCACGAAGACCGCAAGCCCGCCGTAGATGACCGGCTTGCGCCCGATGCGGTCGGACAGCATGCCGAAGGGGATCTGCAGCACGGCCTGGGTGAGCCCGTAGGCCCCGATGGCGATGCCGATTAGGAGGGGCGTCGCCCCCGCGAGGTCGTGCGCATAGAGTGCAAAGACCGGGAGGATCAGGAACAGCCCCAGCATCCGCAGCCCGTAGATACCGGCGAGGCCGGCCGCGGCGCGGCGCTCGCTCGCGGTCAGGGGCGGGGGCTTGGGGCGGCTCACGAAGAGGGCGTTTTGCTTGCGTGCGGCGAGGCTCCGCATAATAGCAGCTTCGCCCAAGCGGCAGCACACCGACCCCGGGACCATGGACAGCATCCGCATCCGCGGGGCGCGCACCCACAACCTCAAGAACCTGAGCCTCGACCTGCCGCGCGATCGCCTGATCGTGCTCACCGGGCTCTCGGGCTCGGGCAAGTCCTCGCTCGCCTTCGATACCATCTACGCCGAGGGCCAGCGCCGCTACGTCGAGTCGCTCTCGGCCTACGCCCGCCAGTTCCTGTCGGTGATGGAGAAGCCCGATGTCGACCACATCGAGGGCTTGTCGCCGGCGATCTCGATCGAGCAGAAGACCACCTCCCACAACCCCCGCTCGACCGTCGGCACCATCACCGAGATCTACGACTATCTGCGGCTCCTCTTCGCCCGCGTCGGCACCCCGCGCTGCCCAGCCCACGCCGAGCCGCTGGAGGCCCAGACCATCACCCAGATGGTCGATCAGGTCCTCGGCCTACCCGAGGGCACGCGCCTGATGCTGCTCGCCCCCCTGGTGTCGGAGCGCAAGGGCGAGTACCAGCGCCTGCTCGGCGAGCTGCACGCCCAGGGGTACGTGCGGGCGCGCATCGACGGCGGGCTCGTCGAGCTCGATGAGCCCCCCGATCTCGACCTCAAGCGCAAGCACAACATCGAGGTGGTCGTGGACCGGCTGCGGGTGCGCCCGGATCTGCGGCTGCGCCTCGCGGAGTCGTTCGAGACCGCGCTCGGTCTCGCAGGGGGGACCGCGCGCATCGCCTGGCTCGACGAGCCCGAGCGCCCGGAGCTGCTCTTCTCCGCCAACTTCGCCTGCCCGGTGTGCGGCTACAGCATCGCCGCGCCCGAGCCGCGGCTCTTCTCCTTCAACAACCCGGCTGGGGCCTGCCCGAGCTGCGACGGGCTCGGGGTGCAGCCCTTCTTCGACCCGGCCAAGGTCGTACTGCACCCGAGCTTGAGTCTCGCCGGGGGGGCGGTGCGCGGCTGGGACCGGCGCAACGCGTACTACTTCCAGATGATCCGCTCGCTCGGCGAGCACTACGGCTTCGACGTCGAGACCCCCTGGGTCGAGCTGCCGGAGTCCGCCCGCCAGGTCGTGCTCTACGGCAGCGGGCGCGAGAAGATCGCGCTCAAGCTCCCCGGCGAGCGCGGGGCGGTCAAGCGCCAGACCTTCGAGGGCATACTGCGCAACATGGAGCGGCGCTACCGCGAGACCGACTCCAACACGGTGCGCGAGGAGCTCGCCCGCTATCTGTCGCAGCAGCCCTGTCCGGCCTGCGGCGGGGCGCGCCTCAACGAGGCGGCTCGTCACGTCTTCGTCGCCGACCGCAGCCTGCCGGACCTCACCCGGCTACCCGTCGGCGAGGCCCTGGCCTTCTTTGAGTCCCTGGCACTTCCCGGCACCCGCGGTGAGATCGGCGCCAAGGTGATCCAGGAAATCGCCCAGCGCCTGCGCTTCCTGGTCGACGTTGGGCTCGACTATCTGACCCTGGAGCGCAGCGCCGAGACCCTCTCCGGCGGCGAGGCGCAGCGCATCCGGCTCGCGAGCCAGATCGGCGCGGGCCTGGTCGGCGTGATGTATATCCTGGACGAGCCCTCGATCGGCCTGCACCAGCGCGACAACGCCCGGCTGCTGCGCACGCTGTACCACCTGCGCGACCTCGGCAACACGGTGATCGTCGTCGAGCACGACGAGGAGGCGATCCGCAGCGCCGACCGGGTGGTGGATCTGGGTCCCGGGGCCGGCGCCCACGGCGGGGAGATCATCGCCCAGGGGACCGCCGAGGAGATTTCTGCCCACCCGACCTCACTCACCGGGGCCTACCTCTCCGGGCGGCTGCGCATCGAGATCCCGGAGCGTCGGGTCGCCCCCGACCCCGCCCGGCAACTGCGCATCCTTGGCGCGCGCGGAAACAACCTGAAGGGGATCGACGCCGCCATCCCGGTCGGCACCCTGTGCGGCATCACCGGGGTCTCGGGCTCGGGCAAGTCGACCCTGATCAACGACACCCTCTTCCCGGCCGCCGCACGCGCGCTCAATGGGGCGGGGCTCATCGCCGCACCGCACCAGGCGATCGAGGGGCTCGCGCTCTTCGACAAGGTCGTGGACATCGACCAGAGCCCGATCGGGCGCACCCCCCGCTCCAACCCCGCCACCTACACCGGGCTCTTCGCCCCGGTGCGCGAGCTCTTCGCCTCGGTCCCGGAGGCGCGCTCGCGCGGCTACACCGGCGGGCGCTTCAGCTTCAACGTCAAGGGGGGGCGCTGCGAGGCCTGCAAGGGGGACGGACTGATCCGGGTCGAGATGCACTTCCTGCCCGACGTCTATGTCCAGTGCGACGCCTGCCAGGGCCGCCGCTACAACCGCGAGACGCTCGAGATCCGCTACCGCGGCAAGGGCATAGACCAGGTCCTCGATCTCACGGTCGAGGACGCCCTGCCCTTCTTCGCCGCCGTCCCGGTGATCCACCGCAAGCTCCAGACCCTGGCGGACGTCGGCCTCGGCTACATCCGCCTCGGCCAGAGCGCGACCACGCTCTCCGGCGGCGAGGCACAGCGGGTGAAGCTCTCCCGCGAGCTCTCCAAGCGTGACACCGGGCGGACACTCTACATCCTGGACGAGCCCACCACAGGACTGCACTTCCACGATGTCAAGCACCTCTTGGAGATCCTCCACCGGCTGCGCGATGAGGGCAACACGGTGGTGGTCATCGAGCACAACCTCGACGTCATCAAGACCACCGACTGGGTCATCGACCTCGGCCCCGAGGGGGGAGACCGCGGCGGCGAGATCCTCGCCACGGGTACCCCCGAGCAGATCGCGGCCGATCCCAGGTCCCATACCGGCCGTTTCCTGCGCCCCTTGCTCGAACGGGGGTGGTAGCCGGCGGGGCTGACACCAACTTGGGGAGCCAGCGGACGCACGCCCGAGGTGACCGCCCCGCCCGCCACCCGACTTGCCTGAGAACCGATGAGATATCAAAACGATCGCAGCTTCCGACACGACGCCCCCGAGTCACTCGGCGTACTCCTCGTCAACCTGGGTACACCGGATGCGCCCACGATCCCGGCGGTGCGCCGGTACCTGGCCGAGTTCCTCAGCGACCCGCGGGTGGTGGAGCTGCCGCGCCCGCTCTGGTGGCTGATTCTGCATGGCGTGATCCTGCGGGTGCGCCCGGCACGCTCGGCCCATGCCTACCAGTCGGTCTGGTCCGAGCAAGGCTCGCCGCTGCTGCACTTTTCGCGGCGTCAAGCGAGCGCGCTCCAGAGCCTGTTGAGCACGCGCCTACCCGGCCCGGTCCGCGTCGAGCTCGCCATGCGCTACGGCAATCCCTCGATCCCCAGCGCACTCGCCACGTTGCGCGCCGCCAATGTCCGACGCCTGCTCGTCCTGCCGCTCTATCCGCAATACTCGGGAAGCACCACCGCCTCGGTAATCGATGCCGTTGGCGACGAGCTCCGCACCTGGCGCTGGGTCCCGGAGCTGCGCTTCGTCACGCACTACCACGACGACCCGGCCTACATCGCCGCGCTGGCCGAGGGCATCCGAGAGCACTGGGGCCAGCACGGTCAGCCCGACCGGCTGCTCTTTTCCTTCCACGGCATCCCCAAGGACTATTTCCTGAACGGCGACCCCTACCACTGCCAGTGCCAAAAGACGGCGCGCCTGACCGCCGAGGCGCTGGGCCTGCCTCGCGAGCGCTGGCACCTCTCGTTCCAGTCGCGAGTCGGCACCAAGGAGTGGCTACGCCCCTACACCGACGAGGTGCTCAAGGAGTGGGGCGCCGCGGGCATGAACAAGGTCCAGGTCCTTTGCCCGGGGTTCTCGGCGGACTGCCTGGAGACGCTGGAGGAGATCGCGGTGGAGAACCGCGACTACTTCGTCAAGGCGGGAGGCCGGGGCTACGCCTATATCCCGGCGCTGAACGACCGCCCCGCACACCTGGACATGATGGCGGGACTGGTCCGGCGCCACACGGCAGGCTGGCCCGAGTCGGACGGCGGTGAGGCCGCGAGCTGGTCGCCCGATGCCCTGGCCCAGCGCCTGGCGCGGGCCAAGGCGATGGGGGCGGAGGGCTGATGAGCCGTTGATGATTGGCCATCCTGGCCAACATCAGCACGGAGCCGGGGAAGCGTGGTTCCCCGCCCCATTCCTGTCCAGCCGCTGAGGCGCCTGCACCGGGCGGCACGGCCCGCAAGCTACTGGGCGTCCGCGTCCAAGGCGAGGTCAGGCTCGGCCTCGCCCGCTGGCCCCGGCTCCGCGGCGCGCACCTCGTGGATCATCGCCAGCCCCCCAAGCGGCGGCAGGTCGATCAGCAGCGAGTGCGGCCGCCCCATCCAGCTCACCGGCTCGGAGGTCACGCCGCCGCGGTTACCGACGTTGCCCCCGCCATAGCTCTCGGAATCGGAGTTCACCGCCTCGCGGTAGTGCCCAGCCAGCGGCACGCCGATGCGGTAGCCGGTGCGCGGGACCGGGGTGAAGTTGAACACGCACACGGCCACCTGGCTCCCGCTGCGATCCTTGCGCACGTAGCTCAGGACCGACTGGGAGCTGTCGTGACAGTCGATCCACTCGAACCCCTCGCCCGAGAAGTCGAGCTCGTGCAGGGCCGCCTCCCCGTGATAGAGCCGGTTGAGATCGGCGACCAGGCGATGCACCCCCTGGTGCTGGGGGCGCTCCAGCAGGTACCAGTCGAGCTCGCCGGCAAAGTCCCACTCCCGCCCTTGCCCGAACTCGCAGCCCTGGAACAGAAGCTTCTTGCCCGGATAGGTGAACATGAACGTATAGAGCAGGCGAATCGAGGCGAATTTCTGCCAGGCGTCGCCCGGCATGCGGTCGAGGATCGAGCGCTTCCCATGCACCACCTCGTCGTGCGAGAAGGGCAGGACGAAGTTCTCGGTGAAGGCGTAGAGCAGACCGAAAGTGAGCTGGTCGTGGTGGTAGTGGCGGTAGATCGGGTCCTTGGACATATACGACAGGGTGTCGTGCATCCAGCCCATGTTCCACTTCATGCTGAAGCCCAGACCGCCGAGATAGGTCGGGCGCGAGACCGCCGGCCAGGCGGTCGACTCCTCGGCGATCATCAGGGTGCCGGGGTGCTGCTCGTGGGTGACGGTGTTCAACTGGCGCAGGAACTCGACCGCCTCCAGGTTCTCGTTGCCGCCGTACTTGTTCGGGACCCACTCGCCCGGCTTGCGCGAGTAGTCCAGATAGAGCATGGAAGCCACGGCGTCGACGCGCAGACCGTCGAGGTGGAACTCCTCGAGCCAGTACAGGGCGCTGGAGAGGAGGAAGTTCTTCACCTCGTTGCGACCGTAGTTGAAGATCAGGGTGCCCCAGTCCTTGTGCTCACCGAGGCGCGGATCGGCGTGCTCGTAGAGCGCCGAGCCGTCGTACCAGGCGAGCGCGAAGGTATCGCGCGGGAAGTGCGCCGGGACCCAGTCGAGCAGGACACCGATCCCGCGCCGGTGCAGGTGATCGACGAACCACCGGAAATCATCGGGGCTGCCGAAGCGGCTGGTCGGGGCGAAGTACCCGGTGGACTGATAGCCCCAGGAGGCGTCGAGGGGATGCTCGGTGATCGGCAACAGCTCCACGTGGGTGAAGCCAGCCGCCAGGACATAGTCCGCTAGGCGCTCGGCGAGCTCGCGGTAGTTAAGGAACTCCCCATCGGCGCTGCGCTGCCAGGAGCCCAGGTGGACCTCGTAGACCGACATCGGTTGGCGCTGCCAGTCGGTCTCGGCGCGGGCGCCCAGCCAGGCCTGGTCATGCCAGGCGAAGTCGCTCTCCGCGCAGATGATCCCGGCCGTCTCAGGGCGACGCTGGAAGGCGTTGGCGTAGGGATCGATCTTGACCTGGATGTTGCCGCCACGGTCGCGCAGCTCGAACTTGTACAGTGCGCCGGCCGGCACCTCGGGGACGAAGAGCTCCCAGACGCCGGACCCACCGCGCACCCGCATCGGATGCACCCGTCCATCCCAGGCGTTGAACTCCCCGACCACGCTCGCACGCTCGGCGTTCGGGGCCCACACAGCGAACAGGACCCCGGCGACCCCGTCGACCGTGCGCGGGTGCGCGCCGAGGAAGCGGTAGGCATGCCAATGGCGGCCCTCGCCGAACAGGTGCAGGTCGAAGTCCCCGAGCTGGGGCGGAAAGCTGTAGGGGTCGTGGTGGTGGTGGACGTCGCCGCGCGCGTCGTACCAATGCAGCCGATAGCGCTCGGGGACCCGATCCGGCTCACCCTCCCAGACGAACAGCGCGGTGCCTTCGACACGGGCGAGCTCGACCCCGGACTCCGGGATGCGCACCCGCTCGGCCTGGGGCAGGAGCGTGCGCACGACGCAGCGGCCACCCTCGACGTGCCGGCCGAGCACTTCAAAAGGGTCGTGGTGGCGGGCCTCGAGCAGGCGTTGCAACGGCACCGGGAGACTGGGGATCGACATGGTTCCGAGGGGCATGGGGGTCCTTGCGGCCGCTCAGCGGCGGGGGTGGAAGCCGCACGTTGCGGCGGGTAAAAATGGTAGCATAAGCTGGTGCCCGAGCACGGCGGGGATGCCGCGCGGACCCGCCCGTCGGGGGATCCGGTCCTCAGCCGGCCAGGCACGCCGGATTGGACTTGCAACCGATCCGGACGGCCATAATCACCGCGTGCGAGGAGGGAGGCAGTCATGCCGGAATCGAGTCCGCGTTTCGTCAGCCGCCTGACCCGCAACACCCTGGCGTTGATCCTCGCGGGGGGGCGCGGCTCTCGTCTGAAGCACCTCACCAAGTGGCGCTCCAAGCCGGCGGTGCCCTTCGGCGGCAAGTTCCGCATCGTCGATTTTCCCCTCTCGAACTGTATCAACTCGGGCATCCGCCGCATCGGCGTGCTCACTCAGTACAAGGCCCACTCGCTGATCCTGCACATTCAGAAGGGCTGGGGGTTCCTGCGCGGGGAGTTCGGTGAGTTCGTCGAGCTCTGGCCGGCCCAGCAGCGCATCGCCGAGACCGCCTGGTACGCCGGCACGGCGGACGCGGTCTTCCAGAACCTCGACATCATCCGCAACCACAACCCCGACTACGTCCTGATCCTCGCCGGGGATCACGTGTACAAGATGGACTACGGCGCCATGGTCGCCCATCACGTAGAGTCCGGGGCGGACATGACGGTCGGCTGCATCGAGGTGGATCTCGAGAAGGCGCGCGAGTTCGGCGTGATGACGGTGGACGAGGAGCAGCGAGTGCGCAGCTTCCGCGAGAAGCCGGCCGATCCCGACCCCATCCCCGGACGCCCCGGCGAGGCGCTCGCCTCGATGGGGATCTATGTCTTCAACCGCGCCTTCCTCTTCGAGCAGCTCATCCGTGACGCCGATACCAAGAGCTCGAGCCACGACTTCGGCAAGGACATCATCCCCGCCGTGATCGGCAAGTACCGGGTGCTGGCCTATCCCTTCCGCGACGTGCGCAGCGGCGCCCAGGCCTACTGGCGCGACGTCGGCACGGTCGACGCCTTCTGGGAGGCCAACCTGGAGCTGATCGGGGTGACCCCGCCGCTCAACCTTTACGACGAGACCTGGCCGATCTGGACCTACCAGGAGCAGTTGCCGCCAGCCAAGTTCGTCTTCGACGACGAGGACCGCCGGGGCATGGCCGTGGACTCCATGGTCTCGGGCGGCTGCATCATCTCCGGCGCCACGGTGCGCCACTCGCTGCTGTTCTCCAATGTTCGCGTCAACTCCTTCGCCTACTGCCAGGACTCGGTGATCCTCCCGGACGTGGACGTCGGACGCAACTGCGAGGTCCGCAACGCGGTGATCGACCGCGGGTGCCGCATCCCCGAGGGTATGGTGATCGGACGCGACCACATGGCGGATCGCAAGCGTGGGTTCTACGTTACCGAGCAGGGGGTCACGCTCGTCACCCCAGAGATGCTCGGCCAGGAGATCAACTATGTCCGCTGAGTCCGGCACCCGCCCGCGCGGCGGTATCAGCGCGCGGGTCGACGGCCGCGCCCCGGCGGCATGCTGATGGCAAGCGACAGACCACCCGCCGATTGCCTCGACCGTCGCCGTGCCGGCATCCTGCTGCACCTGACCTCGCTGCCCGGACTCGGGCCCTGCGGATCGCTCGGCCCCGAGGCCCACAACTTCGTCCGTTTCCTCGCCGCCAGCGGCTTCACCGTCTGGCAGATGCTCCCCGTCGGACCGACCCAGGGCGACGGCTCGCCCTACCAGACCAGCTCGGCCCACGCCGGGAGCCCGCGGCTGATCGCGCTCGAGCCACTGCTGGAGCGCGGCTGGCTCGATGAGTTGCCAGAGCCCGCCGACGAGCCAGAAGGCGCCAAGCTCGCCGCACTCGACCGCGCCTGGCGCGGCTTCAGGCAGCGTGCACAGGGCGAGGACCACGAGGCCCTGGCCGCCTTCGCCCGATCTCAGTCCTATTGGCTGGACGACTACGCCCTATTCCGCGCCCTGCACGAGGACGAGGGGAACTGCTGGTGGCATTGGCCCGAGCCGCTGCGCCAGCGCGAGCCGCGGGCGCTCAGCCGCGCGCGGACCCGGCTCGCCGATGCGATCGACTACATCGTCTTCGAGCAGTTCCTGTTCTTCACCCAGTGGCTCGCGCTGCGAGCGCACGCCAACGGGCTGGGGGTGAAGCTCTTCGGCGACATGCCGATCTTCGTCGCCCATGACAGCGCCGAGGTCTGGGCGCGGCAGGAGGACTTCGACCTCAACCCCGATGGCAGTCTGCGCGTGGTCGCCGGTGTCCCGCCGGACTACTTCTCCGCCACCGGGCAGCGCTGGGGCAACCCCCTCTACCGCTGGGACCGCATCCAGGCCGACGGTTTCCGCTTCTGGCTAGCGCGCATGCGCACCCAGCTCGGGCTCTTCGACATGATTCGGATCGACCACTTCCGGGGCTTCGAGTCCTACTGGGAGATCCCCGCGAGCGAGGAGACCGCGATCCAGGGCCGCTGGGTGAAGGCCCTGGGGGACGAGCTCTTCGAGCGGCTGCATCAGCGCTTCGGGACCCTGCCGCTCATCGCCGAGGATCTCGGGATCATCACCGACGCGGTCGACGCCCTACGGCGCAAGTACCGGCTGCCGGGCATGAAGGTGCTGCAATTCGCCTTCTCCAGCGACAGCGACAATCCCTATCTCCCCTTCCATCACGACCGCGACTCGGTGGTCTACACCGGCACCCATGACAACGACACCACGCTCGGGTGGTATCGCAGCCTGGACGAAGGCCAGCGCGGTTACGTGGATGCCTTTCTCGGCTACCCGAACGAGGCCATGCCCTGGCCGCTGATCCGCAGCGCACTGGCCTCCCGCTCGCATCTGGCGATCCTGCCGATGCAGGACGTCCTCGCCCTCGACGGCGACCACCGCATGAACATCCCCGGGACCTCCGCGGGGAACTGGAGCTGGCGCTTCGGCTGGGAGCAGGTGCGCCCAGAGCTGGCACACGAGCTGCGCGCCCTGGTTCGGCTCTACGGGCGCTGAGCCGTCGGCACGCGGGCGGGGTTGCTCAATCCCAGCGCAGGGGAGGGCGCGGGGCCTTTCTCACCTCAGGCGCCGCCGCGTCGCCGTCCGAGCGACCGGACAGCCACAGGCGCAGCGTCTCGAGCTCCTCTTCGCAGAGGAGATGGCTGTGGTTCTGCAAGGCCTCGACGATTCGACTGCGGTTGTCGAGGTTCACCGCCTCATCGTTGGCGATCAGCGCGAGCAGGCGGACGGTGTGCGCGAGATCGGGAAACCTCGGCGACTCCGACGACTCGCCCGCCACCTCGCTATCCGGTAGCGGATGCGGGGCGGGCAGCAAGGGGCCAGAGCCCGCCGCAGAGATCCAGTGCGTCTTCATTCCCCGTCCTCCTTCGCGGCGCGGGTGCCCGTTTCCCGGGCCAGCAGGCCGCTCGTTCTGCGATTGCCCGGCCCAACGCCGGGCCCAGGTGCGGCGGCGGAAAAGACCGCCCCAGTCCCCGACCGGGGCGCAACCAACCACCGAAGGAGAGATCAGTCGCCCCAGCGCTCGAACGACTCGCGCCGGCAGCATTCGGCGCACTGGGCCTCTCTTGGTTGAGAAAGCTAGTCGAGCCCGCCGCCACTGAAACGCGACTGGGTTCACACAATGCCCCTCCCAGACGGGGGTTGTCCCTCCAACTGTGACCCCCGTCACGCATCCAGCGCGACAGGTCCCTATCCTTTAGGTCGCGGCGGTACCACCAAACGAAAGGTTCCGTGCGCCGGGTCACAGACCCGCGGGGATCAGGCCGCGGACTGTGCACACCAGCCAGGTCGGGGAAGCACTGAGGCTCCCCACAACAGGGTAGGAGGGCGGAGACGATCATGTCGCAGTCAGCCCAGGGCATCGCCCGAAAACCCGACGTGGGAACGAGTCCGGCCAACAAGATGAAGCTGTCGGTCACCGACCTGAAGCTCGGCATGTACGTCTGCGAGCTGGATCGCTCGTGGCTGGAATCCCCCTTCGCCTTCCAAGGCTTTCCGCTGCGCACCGAGGCCGACGTCGCGGCCGTCCGCCGTACCTGCGCCTACGTCTACATCGACCTGGATCTCAGCACGCCCCACGCCCTTGGCGGTGCCGCGGCCCCGCCGCCCGCGGCCCGCGCCAGACCGCAGGGTAAGCCGGCGCCCGAGACCAGTGCGGGCGCTGAAGTCATCAGCTATCGGCCCAAGCCAAGCCCGGTGGCCTGGTTTCGCCGCGCACTCGCCGGCACCAAGGCGGAGCCGCGCCTGCCCGCGGAGATCGTCCACTCATTGGAGGTCGCTCAGCGCTCGTTCGATACCACCGCCCGGATGGTTTACGGGGTGCTCGAGGAGGTGCGCTGGGGCGGGGGTGTCGATGTCTCCGCCGCCAAGGAGTCGGTATCTTCCTGCATCGAGCAGATCACCCATAACCCCGACGCGATGCTCCTGCTGGGCAGCATCCGCTCCAAGGACGTCTACACCGCGCAGCACAGCCTGAACTGCTCGATCCAAGCGATGATCCTCGGCCACCGCCTCGGGATGTCGCGGATCACGCTCAAGGACCTGGGCCTCTCGGCCCTGCTCCACGACGTCGGCAAGCTGCGCGCCCCCCCGGAGATCCTCAACAAACCGGGACGGCTGACCCCAGACGAGTACCGCATCATGCAGCGCCACCCCGAGCAGGGGCGGGACATCCTGCTCGCCTGCGACGGCATCAGCCGCTCGGCGCTGGATGTTGCCTACTGTCATCATGAGCGTCTGGACGGATCGGGCTACCCGCGCGGCCTCACCGACCCCGAGATCAGCCAGTTCGCCAAGATCGTCGCCGTCGCCGACACCTACGACGCTATCACCAGCGATCGCACCTACGACCAGGGCCGCACCTCGATCGAGGCCGTCAAGATCCTGCGCGCCGCGAGCGGCAACCTCTACGACGCGCACCTGGTCTCGGAGTTTGTCGAGGCGATCGGCATCTTCCCACCCGGCAGCACGGTGCAGCTCAACAACGGCCAGTACGGGATCGTGGTGCGCAGCAACCTCGCCTACGAGTTCCGCCCCGCCGTCCTGGTGCTCAAGGACGCGCGGCAGGAGAACATCACGCCTTACTACGTCGACCTATCCGACGTCACCAGCAAGGCCGCGACCGGCCGCCAGATCGCTCGCATGCTGCGTCCGGAGGAGTGCGGCATCGACCTGCGCTTCCTGCGTGACCAGGAGTTCCTGCACGCCATCGCCGGTTAAGCGGACCGCCAGGGCCGAGACGGCCCGCCCGTCCCCGCCACTCGCGCCCACCGGCCCCGGCCGGTCCTGGCCGGTCCTTGCCAAGCGGGCGGAGCCCTCCCTATACTTCATGCGCCCCGCGGGTGTAGTTCAATGGTAGAACCTCAGCTTCCCAAGCGTGCGACCTGAAGTCGCGTCGGCAGCTGGCCGACTCGCCACCTTGAAGAGCGAGGAGAACAGCCTGAAGAAGACAGACGCCGGTGAGGCGTCACGACGACGGCGAAAGCCGTAACGGCAATTGTCTGGCGGGCTCCGGCCCTGACCAGACTGGGTGTCCAACCACCCGTAGCCTAGGCGCGGTGCGCGGCTGGTAACGGCCGGGTGCTGAGCGCGCTGACAATGTAGCCACCCTCACGGGTCCGCTTGACCCGCGAGGGTCGTAGCGGGATGCTGGTAGTCGCTACCGGCTGAGGCGCTAGGCTGGACCGAAGGGTTAGCGTAAGCGAACCGCTGCTAAACACCGTAAAGCTGAAAGGGCCAAAGCGACTGACAGGCCCTGCCCAAACGGGACGTGGTCGGTTATCCTGCTGCTTGGTCGGGATACGTTGGCACGATGACCACCGGTGAAAAGGCGGAACCCTCCCGGCTCCTGTTGCTGCTACGGAACAGGGTAAGCCCGACGCGGTGTCCCGCCAGGGACTAGACGGTCCGTAAGGATCTTCGAAGCCGCAGCGGGTAGAGGATCGCGGAAAAAGCCAACGCCCCCTTGTAGCGAGGGGGATACGGGGATGAAACGATGGCCCCGGTCCGAAAGGACGCCCACTTCCGCGAGGTGGCCTGTCGCTAGACAGGTCTGTAGCAACCCGGCCCTGATGGGGACGACTCTCCCCGTCAGGGGATGGGTCTCTCCAGTCCCCTTCAGGGTACTGCGGGCGTAGTTCAATGGTAGAACAGTGGCTTCCCAAGCCACTAGTGTGGGTTCGATTCCCATCGCCCGCTCCATCTCCTTGGAGGCTGATATGGACGCATCCTGCGATGTCGCCTCCCCCGCATGGCACTCCTGGCACCAGATCGACTGGCGCAGGGCACACCACGTGGTGGGTCGGCTACAGTCTCGAATAGCGAAGGCAGCCGGACTCGGTGAATGGCGAACGGTGAGGCGGCTACAACGGCTGCTGACCCGGTCGACGAGCGCAAAAGCCCTCGCGGTCAAGCGAGTCACCGAGAATCGAGGTCGCAAGACCCCGGGGGTGGACGGGGCAACCTGGTCTACCCCGGACGACAAGTGGTCAGCTACCCTGAGCCTTCGGGCCAAGGGCTACCGACCAAAACCTCTAAGACGTGTTCACATCCCCAAGCCCAATGGGGGAAAGCGGCCGCTGGGTATCCCCACGATGCGGGACCGGGCGATGCAGGCTCTCCATCTGCTCAGCCTGGAACCCGTCGCGGAAACGACGGCGGACCCAAACTCCTACGGCTTCAGACCGATGCGGTCCACGGCCGACGCGATCGTCCAGTGCAGAAATGCACTTGGGCGCGGGCACTCACCCCAATGGGTGCTCGACGCGGATGTCAAAGGCTGCTTCGACAACATCAGCCACGACTGGCTGACGGGCCATATACCGCTGGACAAGGTTGTTCTGACGCGGTGGCTTTCAGCGGGGGTAGTGGACAAAGGACGCCTCTATCCGACGGAAGCCGGGACACCGCAGGGCGGAATCATCTCTCCCGTCCTCGCGAACATGACATTGGACGGCCTGGAGCGGCGGCTGGAGAGTCTCCCGCGCCGGGACAAAGTCAACTTCGTTCGGTATGCGGATGACTTCGTCGTAACGGCGGCCTCGAAAGAGACGCTGGAGCACAAGGTCAAACCGGCGATCGAGGCGCACTTGGCGGAACGGGGCCTTCAGCTCTCGGCCGAAAAGACGCGCATCGTGCACATCTCGGAGGGCTTTGACTTTCTGGGCTGGACTGTCCGGAAATTCAAGAGAAAGCTCATTGTGCAGCCGAGCAAGAAGAACCGGCAGGCGTTCTACCGGAAGATTGCGGACAAAGTGACGGAACTGCGGGCAGCACCGCAGGCGGACGTGATCGAGGTGCTCAACCCGATAATACGCGGATGGGGCATCTACCACAGAAGCCAGATCAATGCCATTAAGTTAAGGCTCACCGGCAGCGCTTGTAGTTGGGGTGGAAGCCGTGGAGCTTGGCCGGTTTGATCTTACGCGGGAAGGCGCGGTC